>JBGUMP010000012.1:0-21198 GCA_045116875.1 Elusimicrobiaceae bacterium
AGTCGGGTATCCTTCATAAGTATATTATACCAAAAAACAAAAAGGGATTCAAACACTTGTTTGAATCCCTTTTCTGACTGGGTTGAAGTAGCAACTAAAAACGTTTTAATAAACGATTCAAATAGTCGTAATAATTATTTTTTGGGGCTTTGGAAATTTGTGCCTTTAGCGCGGACGGAGTAATAAATCCTTTTTGCAGAGCGATTTCTTCCAAGCAGGCAATTTCTACCCCTTGGTTTACTTGCATGCTGTGTACAAAATTGCTGGCTTGTAAAACACTTTCGTGTGTGCCGGTATCCAACCAGGCAAAACCACGCCCCAGCGTGGCTACGTGTAAATTGCCCTGGTCTAAATACAGGCGGTTCAAATCCGTAATTTCTAATTCCCCCCGTGCCGAAGGCGTCAGGGTCTTGGCTAGATTTACAACTTGGTGGTCGTAAAAATATAAGCCGGTGACCGCAAAATTGCTCTTAGGATGTTTGGGTTTTTCTTCTAAGGAAATGGCTCTGCCATCTTTATCAAATTCCACTACGCCAAAACGTTCGGGGTCCTTTACTTCATAGGAAAATACCGTAGCGCCCAGGCGATTTACCGCATTTTTAGCTAGGATGTCTTCAAATCCGTTCCCGTAAAAAATATTATCCCCCAGGATAAGCGCGCACGCATCGTCTCCAATAAAATCTTCCCCTAATAAGAAAGCATCTGCAATGCCGCGTTTGATGTGCTGCACTACATAGGAAAGATGAATGCCCCACTGGCTGCCGTCTCCCAGTACGCGTTTAAAATTGTCATTGTCTTCGGGATTGGTGATGATAAGAACATCGCGGATGCCCGCTTGCATCAGCACGGAAAGCGGATAATAAATCATAGGTTTATTGTAAATGGGCAACAAAATTTTAGAAATGGGCAACGAGGCGGGATACAACCGTGTTCCGGCTCCCCCTGCTAAAATAATTCCTTTCATAACTCCTCCTTTCATTATCGTACTATTTTTGGGATGGAAAATCTTGCTCAATGCGTTTTGCGGCTACCTGACAGGCCTGGAAAAGTTTGTCGGCAGATTTTTCAAAATCGCGTTCGTTGTAAGAGATAGGATCTTCAATATCTTTGGCTTTCCCGTACGCATATTCTGTGAGTAACCAAATTTTATCCGTGTATTGAGCATAACGGTCTAATAGGGTTTCTTCGTGTGCCTGTTCCATGCAAAAAATTAAATCGGCTTGTTCTAAATCTGCTGCAGATAATGGGGTAGATTGATGCTGGGTGTAAATAATGTGATGGGTGTTTAGTGCAAAAATTACTTTTGAAGGAACACTGTAAGACGGATCGGCGTATAATCCGCGGGAAAAAACAGTAACGTGCGGCAACAGCTGTTTAAAAAATTCTTGTGCCATAAAACTACGACAAATATTTGCGTGGCAGATGCAAAGCAGTTTCATCTTTATTACTATAGCAAATTTGATACAATAACCCTATGACTTTGTTTTTGAAGTTCTTAGTGGCGTTGCTTCTTGTTTTTACTCCGTTTAGTTTTGCCGCTACGGAGCCGTGGGCGTTTTCTGTATTACAAGGTCTGTTGTTTGCGGCGTGGACGTTGTGGCTAATTACTCACCGTGAAATTTATTATCCGTCCCTATTTAAACCGGTAGCTTACGTGTTTGCCGTATTGGTGGTAATTGCCTTGGTTCAATCCCTTTTCCCTCAAACATTATTGGACGCTGTTTCGTGGCTGCATCCCATTACACTCATGCGGCTTTATACGTTGGAACATGCCTGTTTGTTTGTAACTTATTTGAGCATTGTGTTGTTAACCATTCAGTTATTCCCATCCTTTGATGAAGTGAAACAGTTGCTTGGGCTTGTGGTAGTCAACGCAGTATTGGTAGAACTGTGTGCGCTGTGTTTTCCACACGGGGAATATATTGCTAAATTAACCGGAGTTACCAAGTATAGCGCCGCAGTGGGCCCATTTGTAAACCGGAACCATGCGGGGATGTTTTTTGTCTTGGCTTCATTGGCCAGTTTGGGCATATTTTTTACATCGCAATTGCGTTATCGCTTACAGATGGGGCACCACCAAAGAAATGCCGTTTTATGGCAACAAATCATCCTGGGCGTGATAACAGGCGGGTTGCTCATTAGCACGGTGTTTACGCGTTCACGAGGGGCCATGTTGTCTCTATTGGCGGGGCTATTTAGTTATGCTTTTTTATGTGCCTGGTGTGTGCCTGATAAGCTAAAAAAACGCTTAAAAGGAGTATTCATTACGTTGGTACTGTTGATATTAGCCAGCGGATGGATTTATACGCACATCCCGGAAATCAATGAATTCGCCCATCGTTCCGGCGGAGCGTCGGCGGAAATCCGCCAAATGATGTATGTATCGGCTGAAAAATTACTAAAACAGTATCCGTTATGGGGCATTGGAATTGGGGCATTGCCGGTGGCGATTCCTTCATACACTGCGTGGGATGTACATAGCTATATTGAGCGCCTGCATAATGACTGGTTGGAAATAACGGTGGGGATAGGTGGTATAGGTGCCTGTTTGGTGTTATTGGGGTTAATTTGGTTTGCTTGCAAAGCTCTTAATCGCCTCAAACGGCTGGAAACACGTAAGCAATTTTTGTTTGCATCTATTTTAAGTGCATTACTGGCGATGAGTTGCGGTAGTTTGGTGGACTTTCATTTCTTTATTCCGGGATGTGCCCTAGTGTTTTTTGTGTTATTAGGAACCTTATTAGCGCCTACGTTTCATAAACGACATGTACACGTGATTGGTTTGCCTATTTTGGTACGCATTTTAGTGTGGGTGCTGCTGGTAAGTTCTGCGTGGATCCCACTGCAGAAAACGCGCTGCTGGCGGCAATTTCGGTTAGGAAGCGGCCTAAAAGTAGAAGGAAAACTGGCGGCATATGAGCAAGGCCTTACCTACTACGCGGGGCCACGCTATGCCTTGCGCCTGGCGTTGGCGTATTACCAAGCCGGTACACGTAGCAAGGATGAGCTCCAGAAACGCCGCTATTTGGAACTGGCATACCAAACGGCTCAAACGTATTTAAAAAAATATCCTAAAGATAAAGAACTCTCCCGTATGTATATTCGTGCCCACCGTGCGTTATACTAGGAAATAGCCGCATAATTTGCTAAAATATATATACTATGAAACTTCATGCTTTTGCACCTGTGTGTATAGTGTTTTTGATGAGTATTTTGGCCGGATGTGCAAGCTCAGCCAAGCTGAGTGAATCGGCACAGAATACTATTTCCAACCAGGAAGTTACCAATGCCTTAGCGCAAGTCCGTTCTTCCCAGTCTTATGTATTACAGCCCGGCGATTTAGTAGATATCCAGGTGTATATGGAAGATAATATGAACCGTATTCTGCGTATCAGCGGAACGGGAACGGTTACCTTTCCATTAGTGGGCAATATTAAAATTGCCGGTCTTTCGTTAGAACAAGCCGAACAAACCTTGGCCGATCACCTAACCGCCTATATTAAACAACCACAAGTATCCATGTTGGTGAAGGAATATGGCAATAAAACCGTGTATGTGTTGGGCCAAGTGTCTAAACCGGGCTCCATTCAAATTCCTCCCGAAAAACAACTTACCGTATTAGAAGCCATTACCTCTGTCGGCGGATTTACGGACGTGGCTAATGCATCCAAGGTGCGCGTACTGCGCGTAGAAAACGGTAAGCAACAAAACATTGATGTGGATGTAAGCCAAATTACCAAACAGGGTAATAAAAGTTTAGACATCACACTAAACCCGGGCGATGTAGTATATGTGCCCCAAAGTTTATTTTAATCAAAGGAATAACTATGAATGAAGAAGAATTAGATATTACCGACCTGGTCGGGATGGTGTTGAAGCGTTTTTGGCTCATTGTAGCAACGGCCTTTTTGGGGTTGGTAGCGGCTGTTTTAGTCAATATTTTTATGCGCCCGGTGTATGAAGCAACCGTCTTGATGATGATCAATCAAGAGAATGCTGGTAAATTGGATGATTCCACCTATGGTAGCTTTGCCAGTATGGAAGATTATTACCGGACCCAATACCAGTTATTGGAAAGCCGTTCCCTATTGGAGGATGTGTATAAGAAACTGGATTTGAGGCAATATGAAGAATTTTCCAAAGGGATCGTAAGTTTGCGTAAAGCGCTAAAAATCAAACCTGTAACGCGTAGCCGCCTTGTTAATGTGCGTGCGCGTTCTTACGATCCGTCATTAGCAACGGATATTGCCAATACGCTTGCTAACACGTTTGTGCAAGAAAATGTAAGCAACCGCATTTCTATGGGGCAAGATATTATCCGCGCGTTGGAAAGCACGGAAATGAATGCTAAAGATCAGGAACTCCTTAATTCGATGCCACAGGTGGTGAATAGCGATTTTATTAAATCGCTCAAACAACAAGAGGCCTCTTTGGAGCGTACGTTGGCACAATTGTCCGCCAAATATACGGCCCAGCATCCGGAAGTAGTTTCCGTCAGTCGTCAGCTGGCAGCGACTAAAAATCAAATTGCTGTGGAAACCCGCCGGTTGGTACAGAGTATCAAAATTGAACTGTCGGGCCAATTTTCGGGCAATAACGTGCGGGTAGTGGATCCGGCTATTTTACCGAAAGTTCCCGTTCTCCCTCGTAAACTGATCAATTTAGTCGTGGGAATTTTTGGCGGGGCTTTGCTGGGGTTATTGTTAGCGTTCTTGGTTGAATTTTTAGACCAAACGATCAAGACCAGTGAAGATTTGGAAAAGAAACTCTCCCTGCCTTTTTTGGGTTTTGTTCCCCACGAAAAATTGAAAAAGAAAGAGAGCGAATATGCCCCCATGCTTAAAGAAGGAAATATTTTACTGGCTGAAAATGTACGCAGCATCCGTACGATGCTGGAATTCACGCTGGCGGAAAATCATAATGCCCCTTTTTTGGTTAGTAGCTCTATGCAAGGGGAAGGAAAAAGCAACCTTTCTTCCAATTTAGCAGTAGCCCTGGCCCAAGGTGGAAAGAAAGTCCTACTAATTGACGGAGATTTGCGCCGGTGCCGCTTGCACCGCGTGTTTAAAGTATCTCCTGAAAAAGGACTTAGTAATATTTGGGATAAGGATCCTGCCAAGGCCGATTATGCCGCCAACGTGCAACCGGTGGCGGATGTGCCCAATTTATTTATGATGACGGCCGGTCAGCGTCCGCCCAATCCTGCGGATTTATTAAATACCCCCCGTTTGGTTGATTTTATTGCTTGGGCACAACAAAATTACGACCAAGTAATGGTGGATTGCCCCGCTATTTTACCGGTAGCTGATACCATGTTGTGGGGTAAATATATCCCGCGGACTATCTTTGTCATTAAGTACGGTAAGACCAATGTGCGCTCGGCCAAGATGGCTTTAGATAAATTGAAAAAAGCGGGTGTCAAAATTTTGGGCGCCGTAATCGGGCATTATAGAGCCCCGGGCTTATCCTATGGGAAATACGGATATTATAAAAGCTATTCTTATTATAGCGATGAAGAAAAAAATTAACTGAATACTCCCATCCAAGAGGCCTACACAAAGTAGGCCTCTTTTTATGGACGGAAGATTTATTGTTTTGCGCCGGCAGATTTTAAGAGTTGTACGATTTTTGGATATTTTTGGGCGGCATCCAGTACGCTATACGGCTCGCCATAATCATCATTCATGTAATTTACATCTGCACCGTGTTTAATCAAGGCCTGTACTAATGCTTTATGTCCGTTTCGTGCGGCTAACATCAAAGGAGAAAACCCCTGCCCGTAATTTACGTCCACTTGAGCCCCATTTTTTAATGCTATTTTAAGTAGCTTTCTGTTTCCGCTGTTACATGCACAGAATAACACACTTTGAGGGTCTATCCCGGCTTTTGCCAAAGTTATGGCAACATCCATATGGTCAGGACATGCAAAATCGAGGGCGTTCATGGCAGGTTCTTCGCAATCGGCAAATCGACGGCGGGTTTGGTTTACATCTGCTCCGGCTTTAAGCAATTCTTTCACTACAGACAGATGTCCGTTCTGGCTGGCAAGCATGAGCGGCGTTTTGTGGTAGTAATCTGGGAATTCTTCATCAATTTCCAATTGATTTACATCTGCCCCCTGTGCTATTAAACGGCGCGTTTGTTGCACATTCCCTTGTGCGGCTGCCACTAGCAACGAAGCATATAAGTTAGTCTTTGCAGTTTGACCCTGTGCCGTACAAACCCAACACCATGCCAGGCCTATTAAAAAAATTAAAAATTTTTTCATAAAATAGCTCCGTATTGTAAAGTTTTTATTATAGTATAACATTTATTGGGCGCCTTTTTACTACATAACAAAACAGCCTCCGCGAGGAGGCTGTCTGCATGAAGAATACAACATTAGCGTGGAGCAGAAGGACTTAACGTTTCTTCTATATCTTGTACCGCCTGCTCATAAGAGAAATCTACTTCGGGCGCAAAATATTGCAAAGGAAGTTCTTCCTCCTCAAAATCTTGCGGTAAGAAAGCGCGTGCCGGTATTTTTCCCTGTTTGGTTGTCTTTTGGCTGTTACGTGCAGAAACCGATTGTCCACTGGTTACAAGTACTGTATTCCCAGTTCGGTCGGTTACATGCACCTCTCCATAGTTCACAGTAACCACATCACGCTTGGGATTGTACGAAACAGAGGCCGCATTTCTTGAAAATAGGGTTACATCGCCCACGCGGACCCCTAACAGATACATCCCCCGTATCACAATCGAGCCATTGGTTTGCTGGCCCAAAATGATTGTTTGCCCACGAGGCACAAATATATTAACACCTGCATACGTGAGCGCTGTGTTTTGCGTAGCAGAAACAACACGCGTATGTGTGACCTCTACCACTCTTGGGGCGGGAGCAGCCAACACATACGCGTAACTAAAAACTAAAAGTGCTGTTAGAAAAGCAACTTTTTTCATTTTGTCCTCATTATTGACGAGGAGCAGACGGGCTTAATGTATCTTCCACATCGCGGACGGCTTGGTCACTCTTCAAAGCATCAATTTCTTCTTGAGCGACATAGTCCGGGAACATTTCTTCATTAGAAACTGTGGCATTTGCATTTTCAGGTGTATTGTTGATAGTGGCGGTATAGCGGTCTGCCTGCCAAGAAAGCGGAAGTGTAACCATCCAAGAGCGGGCCGCCGGCTGGCGAACATCTTCACCGGAAACAGCCGCCCCTTGAGAGGCTTCTACCGTACGACCATTGGCATCTACTAATTGTAACGTATTGCCTTGTTCTACCACAACAACGTTGGTTTTGGGATCAATGGACAATACAACCGGTGATTGGGCCGATAAGGTGGCTTTCCCCGCTTGTACCCCTTCCATTTTATCGGCGCGCAACATCACAATTCCGTTTTCGGCTTGGCTAAGTTCAACTTCTTGCCCGGCAGGAACAAAAAACTTCACTTTGCCATATGTTAACGTGGTGTCCTTAGTAGCTTGGACGGTGCGTGTATTGGTAATTTTTTGAGTATTGCTAGGCGCGGCAAAAACGCAGGTGGCTCCTAACAAGATTAAGGCAAACGACAGTACTGTTACTTTTTTCATGAAAAACTCCTCATCCTGTTGTATATAAGTAATTTTTGTAACATCAAAACATATCGGAGAGGGAGGGATTCGAACCCTCGATACGGGAATTAACCCGTATAACGGTTTAGCAAACCGCCGCTTTCGGCCTCTCAGCCACCTCTCCAATAACAAGAGAATTATAGCAAATTTTAAAAACTTTGCTCAAGCCCTTTTTTTAGCGGAGTAAATTTTTGTTCCGTCAATTTACGCCACTTTTCACTGCTACAAATCCAATGCCCGGCAATGACGGCCTCAGCTACCTTATCATAATTTAAGGCGGGTTGAGTGCCTGTTAATTTGGCACACAGTTCGTAAATCCACGCAGCCACATGCATCGTCCATACTGGGGCTTTGGGCATAAAGGGTTTACGTACGTGCATGGCGTTGGCCATTTCGGTAATGAAATAATCCCACGTGTAAATGGTGGGTTCGGCCACAAAATAGGTTTCACGGTTTGTATCGGGACGGATGTAAGCTTGCCATAAAGCTTCTACTAAATCCCCCACATAAACAAAACTAAAGTACCCATTACCCGACGTATTGACCATCAAACCGCGTTTGACCCACGTGGCAATTTTAGACACACCTGAATCGTTTTTTCCGTACACAATGGGCGGACGAATGACAGTACGTTTGATGCGTTGGTTTAATTGGCGGATGGCTTTTTCCCCCAATAATTTGGTTCGTCCGTAATCGGACACGGGCAACGGTGCATCTTTTTCAATACGCGGACGGCGTAATTTTTTGGCATATCCACTGGCCGCTAAGCTGGAAACGTGCACAAAAGTTTGTAGTGTTTGTGTTTTATTGGCGGCAGCTACTACATTTTGAATAGCCGTTACATTGCCTTTTTCAAAATCTTGGTAATTAAAGCCAAACAGGGTTCCCGCTAAATCAAAAAGTCCTTCACAATCCTGCATGGCTTTTTGTAAAGAAGCAACATCGTTATAATCCGCTTGCACTAATGTAACAGACGGATTGGCCGGTTGCTGTTTGGGCTTGCGGCGCGTAATAACACGTACGGCGTACCCCTCTAACAATAATTTGTCTGTTAAAGCACGGCCGATAAATCCGTTACCGCCTGTAATTACGATAGTTGGTTTCGTCATTTTTCATCCACAATAATTTCTAGTTTTTGCAATGCTTTTTTTGCCGCACGTTTAGCAGCTTCGTCAGCTTCTTTTTTAACGGTTTCTTCGGCTTTTTTGGCGTCTTGTTGGTTTATAAAATTCTTTTCACTGCGTGCGTTACGACGGTCAAACGCAAAATTAAAGGTAAATTTATCTAATCCGCGTTTAATGTCCGACCCGGTTGGAATTTGTCCTTGTTTTAGTTTTTGCAAGGGCGTTTGTTGATCATTCAGCGGAAAGAACATCAGTAAAGAAGCTAATACACATAGCATAAAAATCCACGTTAGGAAGCGGTTGATCCCTTCAAAACGATACAAGCCAAACAAACTGCCAATGACAGACATAATCAGAATAATGCCCGTCCATACTAAAATAATGGTCCCAGCAAATGTCCAGCCGGCGGCGCCATAATCCGGATAACAAATCATTACTAATCCTATGCATAAAATAAGCAACAGAAAACGCTGAATTCCTATCATAGTTATTTCTCCTGTTTGAATTCTACCGTAATGGTAAGTTCATCTTTTTCATAATACATAGGCAACGGTGCAAACGGCCCTGCATTAATGACTGCAGATGTAGCAGCAAAATCGTATGTATCATCCCCGGAGGAACGCTCCGTTCTTAATTTTTTTATTTTCCCATCACGCGCAATGGCAAATGATACCATGGCAGAAAGTTCATTGCCGGCGGGGCGGAGTTTTTCCCATTCTACCCATAAGGAATTACGCACTTGGGTAATATACCACGGATAGGGGAAATTGGCAAAATCGGTTGTAATGTTCCCCCCCTCAAATGCCTCCGTGCTTGTGCCGTCTTCTTCGTCATCAGTAAGTACGCTGGGATCCCCCAAGGGTTTGTCATTGTTGACGGTCGGAGCGGATGTGGTGGGCGTTTTTTTGGGCGTTGGTTTGGTGGAAATCTCCGTTTTGGAAACATATTCTTTTTTGGCCGGAGTAGCTACGGCTTCCTGCGCCGGAGCCGGGGCTTGTACATTTGTCTTTGGGGATGCGCTTGGGGCCGTAACGGCTTGCACTTTTCCCGAGCCTATGAAGTCAATCGTATAGGTGGCGCTGGGTTTGGAAGCCCCCGGTGCCAGTAACAGAATTACGATTAACGCGGTTAAAGCATGCAGCCCGCCAGAGTAAACTAAATACCAATTCATTAGTTCTTTGATAATACGCCAATCCCTAGTTTGGCGGCTCCTAATTTTTTTGCAATATCAAATACATCTACTACTTGTTGGACAGGCACATTTTTGTCTGCCTCCACTAAAATTGTTTTTTTGTTGGCCTTTCCCAATCGCAAAATAAGTTCGCGCTCTAAATTAGCCATTGTCACTGTTTTTTTGAGCACGGTAATCGTACCGTTTTTTTGAATTTCAATCCGGATAACGTCATCATCCGATTGTGTATTAATGGCATTGGATTTAGGCAAATCCACTGTAAGTTGCATTTGCACTAACATAGGGCTCATTACCATAAAAATGATGAGTAAGATTAACGTGATGTCAATAAACGGCACCATGTTAATATCAGCCATTAAGCGGCGTTCTCGTCTGCGGGCCATAATTAAAAGCCTCTGGAAGAAGTATTACTGTAAATAAAGTCTTGTGCCAACGCTTCTAGTTCTTGGGCAAAGTAAGTTGTTTTGAACAAGAAGTAGTTGTATGCAATAACGGCTGGGATAGCCACAAATAACCCGGCAGCCGTATTTACAAGCGCTTCGGCAATGCCCGCCGCTACTACGGAAGCACCCCCGGCAGTAGCTGCGTTGGCAGCCAAATCTTTAAAAGCGTGCATAACCCCGATAACAGTACCAAACAACCCGATGAATGGGGTAATACTTCCTAAGGTACCCAAAATGGTAAGGCGGCGCTGTAATTTGACCGTTTCAAAATCGATGACGCTAAGGGCTATTTTTTCAACATCTTCACGGGAGCGTTTGCGTTCCTTGCATAGGCGTAACAAAAGAGCGGCAGCCGGAGTATCTTTGACGGCCTCTTTACGGCAAGCTTCTTCTACCTTGGTGTAATTGCCTGTTTGTAGCGCATTGCGCGCATAGGCCATTAAGCGGTGAGAATAATTGATGGCACGGCGCAAACGGAAGTAACGCTCTAAAATCACGGAAATAGAATAGACTGAGAGCAAAATTAAAATAATTAAAATGGGGCCCCCAGCGGCGAGCAATTCACGAATATTTGTAATACTTGAAAATTCCATAATTTCTCCTTAACGCATATTAATAAAAATAATACAAATCTGAATACAAATGTTGGCTAATAACCCGGCGGACACATCATCAAACACAATGCCAAATGCATTTTCTAATTTGTCGAAGGTTTTCACCATTCCGGGTTTGAGAGTGTCAAATAACCGGAATAGCACAAACGCTGCCAACATGTATGGCCAAGCGTGTGGCAAAAATGCCATGGCTGTAATATAGCCGGCCATTTCGTCAATAACAATTTTGGGATTATCGTGCCCGGTGTATCCAACAAATTTTACTTTTTTGCAGATATATACGGCAAGTACCCAAAACAACAGCATATAGATCAGATATACAATCGGGTCGCTAGGGGCAAACCATACCAGCGGAATTCCCCACAGAGTCCCCAAAAAACCGGCGCCCGTGTTCTTTTTAAATTTAATTATTTTGCTGGGCAAATAGCTGATAAATAAGCCGGTTGCAAGTGCTTTCCAAATTAGTTGCATGGCAGACTCCACGATTTTTTTAATAAATCCCAATTATTACGCAAATAGGAAATAGCACTTACCCAGGTTATGACAGCCGCAATGGCGGTAACCGCATAAGGAAAGTGCATCAGGGTGACAAATATAATTTGACATACACGTTGCGCCGGGCCATGTAAGAGAAAGCACAAGTGCATTACTAAAATAACAAAGAAGATAATGCCAATGGCAACCATTTGAACAACTGTTTTGAACTTGCCCCAACGCTCCGCCGCCATCACTTTTCCATCCAACGCGGCAATAGCCCGTAAGTTGGAAACCATCAGTTCCCGCAGTAAAATCAAGAATACGGCCCAGATAGGTACCTGTAACGGACGAATCGCTACAAAGGCAAAGAAGGCCGCAATGACTAAGATTTTATCTACAAAAGGATCTACAATTGCGCCAAAGGAAGTAATGGTGTTGGTTTCGCGCGCAATCTTCCCATCCACCCAATCGGTGCTGGCTGCTACAATAAAAATGCCAATTGCAATAAACCGCGCCCACCAAAAAGGTAATAAGATAAAGAAAAACATAATCAGCGATAATCCGGCGCGTATAAGCGTAATTTTATTGGCAAGTGTCATCATTTAAATAATCCTCCGGAGCGAAAAGTATTAAAGGGCAAAGGGTCATTTTTGTGCGTGTTGGAGAGCTTGGCCTCTGTAACCATTAAATCGGAAACAATTTTAATATCCACGGGGAAGTAATCCGTTTTGTCCAGCGTTAAATACAACGTGTAAGGTTCCCCCTCTTTGGGCGTTAGTTCCAATAGGTGTGGCTCTTTAAGCGTAGCATGGTGGCGGTCTAACAGGGCGGTGTAATTGCCAAAATCAAACAATGCCTGGTTGGGTTGGCCTTGTTGCCATTCCTGCCAAGCCAGGGTTGTAATCTCTCGTCCGTTTCCGTCAAGGATAATAATTTGTTTCTTGTCTGTAATGGCAGATTGTTCTACATCCCCATCCAGAGATAACGTGTCCAAACGCAGTAAATTTTTTTCTTTATCGTAAAACAAAGTGCCTTGGGATTTGCTTACTTGTACTCCGTCATATTCAGTGGTTTGGTTGAAATGGGTGGTAAGAAATTTTAATTTTTGATCCCAATTTTTTACTTGAATTAAAACTTCATTTGGATATAACGATTTGGAGGTTTCGGCTTTTTTAACAGGTTGAACCGATTGGGCGGGTTGCGCCTGCTTGGTTGGAACGGATGCTTGTGCCGGGGCTACTACCGGCGTGTCGGTAGGAGTTTCCAGTACGATGGTTTCTTCCACCGTTTCTTGGGCCGGTTGTTCTTGCTCTTTGGAAGAACAGGCCATTAGTAAAAAGCAGACGCCTAGAGCCAATAAACAGCTATTTATAAATCGTTTCATATTCGGGTTCTTTATAGTCCTTTTGGTAAGGTAGGCCACTCATTTCTTCAATGGCCGAATCAATCAAATCGTAGTGGATTTCCCACCGGTTGGAGCCCTCCGGTTTGGAAATAAAACCGCGCATTTCAAGTACACTAAGCATGTTGGTGGCACGGGCGGAGGAACCAAAGTGCGCTTTGAGCAAATCTTGCGATACACGGCGGCGTTCTTTGATTAAATTAAGAGCTTGCAAAATTTCTTCCGGCTTGGTCCCCAATCCATCTTGCGGGCGCATCCCCGGTTGTTGTTCCTGTACAATTTGGACAGGATAATCTGGCCCACCTTGCGCACGTAAGAAATCAGCCACGGCCTTGATTTCTTCCGGCGATACATAGGCCCCTTGAATACGCAAAGGGGTTTGGGTGGAAGAGTCCAACAACAGCATATCGCCGCGCCCTAATAAATTTTCTGCGCCGACAGAATCCAAAATAACTTTGGAATCAATTCCACTGGCTACTTGAAGCGCAATACGCGAAGGCATATTGGCTTTAATAATCCCCGTAACTACTTTTACGGACGGACGCTGGGTGCACAAAATAAGGTGGATTCCCATAGCGCGGCCCATCTGTGCCAAGCGTTGTACGGAATCTTCAATAGAGGCCTTGGTTTGTAACATTAAATCGGCCATTTCGTCGATAATTACAAACACATAGAACATTTTTTCTTCCTTGTTCTCTTTGGCCCAGGCATTGTATCCTTCTATGTTTTTAACCTTGACGGCTTGGCACATATCCAAGCGTTTTTCCATCACTTTTACAAGCATCTGTAGTGATTTGGCCGCATCATTGGGTTTAGTAATAATATCGGCATCATCACAAGAAGTTTTGGGGTCATACAAGTAGGGAATGCCTTCGTACAAAGTTAATTCAACACGTTTGGGGTCAATCATCAAAAATTTGACTTCGTCCGGTTTGTGTTTAAATAACAGAGACATAATAATGGTATGCAAACAAATGGATTTACCGCTGTTGGTGGCACCGGCAATTAAAATGTGCGGCCATTTTTCGGCGACCGTGGCGGCGGGATCGCCATTGGCATGGCGTCCTAAGGCAATCGGCAAAACCGCCTTGGAATTAGCATAAACGGGCGATTGTAAAATTTCCTTCATGGTAACCATGACAGACTTATCATTGGGAATTTCAAAACCCATGGTGCTTTTACCCGGAATGGGCGCCTGAACGCGGATAGAGCGGGCTTGCATACTGGCTTGAATGTCTTGTGTGAGCGCCGTAATGGAAGCCATTTTTACACCCGCATCGGGTTGGATTTCGTAGCGGGTCACTACCGGCCCCGGCGATACCCCTGTAACGTGGGCCCCAATTTCAAAATTTTTGAGAGTATCTTCCAACCGTTTGGTTGCTTTGGCAATTTCATCATCGGTGGGACCTACTAACCCGTTGCCGGCCGGGTCATTAAGCAAGCTTAAAGGCGGTAATTTGAAGGTCTTTGGATCAAATTTTTTTACCTCGCCGGAGGATGCTTTTTCATCAGATGGGTTAGCCACAACCGGCGCGGTGTTGGGCAATTCTTCACTGGTGCGTGGTAACTCAGTAATTGGTTCGGCTACCGGGCGGCGGATTTCCGGTTTTGCACGGCGGATTTCCGGCAGTTCATGCACTTCTTCGGCTATCGGGCGGTTTTCTTCAGCTTCGGCCTGTTGTTCCATTTCTTGCTTGGCTTGGCTGACTTTTTGCTTGAGTTCCGCGCGGGCTTCCATCCAGCCATTAAAATCGTTCTGTACCAGTTGAATGGTTTTGCGGATAATCATGCTCCAGGGAATAGCTACTAAAATATGCAACCCTACAAGAATAAACGCAAGTGAAAACAACGTAGCCCCTACGGACCCCACAACACCCTTGAGGGCCAAAAATAATTTATCCCCTACTAGGCCGCCGTCGATGAGAGAATCGGTAAAAATTTGACGCAAACAGGTGCAAATGCTGGCACAACTCGATAAAGTTATAGAGGTCCCTAACAAAAAGAACAGAAAAGAGGTACTTTTATTGCGGATGGTTTGCACCAACCAATACGCTAAAAAGATAGGTAATAAACCCGCGCTAATGCCTAAGAGCTGGTGCAATTCGTCGGAGATAGAATTGCCTAATTTACCGCTTGCGGCATGAAACCATAAGATGGCACATAGCCACACACATAGGGTGCCTACAATAATGTACAGCGCAGCACGCAACCAAGCGGTGTTGGATTGGGGCTGTTTTTTCTTTGATTTTTTGTGCGTGTAATAATAACGGGCCATACAGCAATATTGTACCTTTTTTGAAGTATTTATGTGTAGGATTTTAATGTAAACTCTAAAGATAGAGCTTGTTTTTTTGACAATCGTTCTATATAATGTAAAAATAAGGAGGATAATTATGAAATTTCACAAACTCTTAACACTAGTTACACTCATTGGTATGGGCGCCCTTTTAGTAGGGGTTTGCCGGCATATGGGATATGCGCAGCCGGTAAATAAAGACCAGGCGTTGCTAGAAGCCGCGCTGAATCTTGACGTGCAGGCGGTAGATACTTTGTTAAAGCAACAAGCAAATCCCAATGTAATTAACCCCAAATCTAATTATCCGGTTTTAATAGATGTGTGCAGTATCAATTTGGCCGCACAATATGGGGATATACAAGATGTTTCGCAAGAGGTTATGCAAGAGGTTTGGCAAGCGCGCAAAAAGAAAAGAGACGTGATTAAACTTCTGGTAAAAGCCGGAGCACGGCTTGACGTTTCCACCGGCGGACGATATACCCCACTACTCCTATTGGCCGAGAGAAGTTATTACCCCAAAAATTACTCTGAAGAGTGGTCCATGGAGAGTTTATACGCAAATCCTACCCAGAAACCGAATGTCAATTGGAGAGCAACTTACGATTGGACTGCTCTAATGCTTGCTGTAAAAGTGCAAGATTTTGGACACGTTCAATTTTTACTTAACAAACGGGCAGACCCTAATATTATTAATAAAAATGGGGACACTGCCCTGGATTTGGCTTATAAGACCCGAGCACTTAATGGGGACAACGTGCACGGAAATATTATCCAAGTCCTTCGGTACTCCGGAGCGAAAAGAGCAGACGAGTTGCAAGGCCGCTAGTCAGATTATTAAAACATCAAAAACCCCCGAGATTTTTCTCGGGGGTTTTGTTTCTGAGTGAAATTTAGTTCGGTTGGAATGGGTTAGCGGCTTCGGCTGCTTGCTTTTGCACCGCTTCAGCCCCCCACGTAATGTTATAATCAATGCCATCTGCTTCCAGCGTAATTTTCTTTTCAGCCAGCAGTGAACCCAAAGCTAAATAGAGTACGGAACTGGATAAATGAAACATAACTTTAAGCTGCCAAGCAGTAGCTTTGGAATGAGCGGAAAGGTAATCCGTCATTTGCTTTACAGCTTCCAGAATATTATCTTGTAATGGTGTCATACTTATACCCGTTCAATGGCAAAGAGTGCATCCCCTTGTTTTACCGGTTTTCCGTTTTCCACCAACACTTTTTTAATAATGCACGGGAAATCGGCGCGGACTTCATTAAAAACTTTCATTGCTTCAATCAGGCAGATTACATCGCCTTTGGCTACCTGTGCCCCTTCTTTTACAAAGGGCGGAGCAGACGGTGTAGAACCGCGGAAGAAAATGCCGGTCAACGCGGATTTCATCACTTCCTTATATTGTTCCTGAGCCGGCGCAAATGCCGCTCCATTGGAAGTGCCTACACTTCCCCCCACATTAACAGGCACCGGAACCATGGCCGGTTTGGCTTTTACCAAACGCAGGTACAATCCTTTTTGATCGTATTCGATGGTATCCAAATTGTTGTCCTGCATGAAAGCGTAGAGTTGTTTTACATCTTTTAAAATTGGAGATTCTTTAACAGCCGCTTTTTTATTCGGTTTTACGGCTTTTGTGGTCACTTTTTTAGTTGTTTTTTTCATATGTCCCTCATTGAAAAACCATTTCCTCTATTTTACATTATTTTGCAGATGCTGTTCAAACAGCGCGCGGTTTTGCTGTAAAGTTTGCGATATTTCCAGCAGACAATCTGCTAAATCCCGCGCTAACGTATAACGCAAATCATCGCCAAATTGTTGGGTATATACAGGGCCGGTAAACGGTAAAAATAAGGTGGTCCCTTTGTTTTCAATCCGTTGTGTAACGGCGGTAGCTGACGTCATTTCCAGACGGTTTTTTCGGGAGGCAAAGATGGCAAATATTTTTTTACCGGTCTTCACATCGTAAATTTCCAGCATCACGCGCGTTTCGAGCAAAGGCGGTTGTCCGCCAAACCATTGTACACTCTCCAATGTATCTGTTTTGCCGTTAGAAACCGTATAAGTTAATTCAGCTTGGTATTGATAGGTATTAGCATATTTGGACGGATTTACATCTACGTGTGAAAATAGTGTGGCCAGCGCTTCGGCCGTAGCAATTAAAGAACCGTCGGTTAAATTGATTTTATAGGTATGTGCGGTGTTTTGAGAATGAAAATCTTTTAGCACAAATTGTTTTTGAGCAACCTTGTCGGAGGCCAACAAGACGGAGGTATCTATCCGGGCCAATTCTGCCGGGGCGGAAAAAATATCGCGTGGTAATTTGTTATGATACGTACAAGCGGATAAGCAACAGATACACAAGGCAATGCATAGACCGTAAAAACGTTTCATATGATTATTATACTAAAAAGTATTCAAAACTATTTAAAATCATAAAAAATAACCCCGGTTTGTGCCGGGGTTATTTTAGATATACGCTGCGTGTTATTTCAGTAAAGCCTTGCGGGAAAGCCGTACTTTACCGTTATTATCAATTTCAACGCATTTCACTTCAACAATTTCACCTAGTTTCAATACGTCTTCTACTTTGTTAATACGGTGTTTGGCAATTTCGGAAATATGCAAAAGTCCGTCTTTGCCGGGCAGAATTTCTACAAACGCACCAAACGGTTGAATGGAAACCACTTTGCCTTTGTAAATTTTATTTACTTCAGGTTCAGCCGTTAACATTTCAATTTCCGCTTTGGCTTGATTAAGTTTTTCCGCATTGGCAGCAGCAATAGTTACAATGCCGGTTTCTTCGATGTCAATCTTGGTTCCGGTTGTTTCTGTAATACGTTTAATATTTTTACCGCCGGGCCCAATGACAGCGCCAATCTTATCCACAGAAATTTGCATTTTGTAAATTACAGGGGCATACGGAGAAACTTGCTTTCTAGGTTCGGCAATTGTTTTCTCCATGTGGTCCATAATAAACATGCGGCCTTCAGTGGCTTGTTTAATGGCTTGGCGCAATACATCAAGCGGCATACCGGTTTTAAGTTTTACGTCCATTTGGAAGGCCGTAATTCCTTTGCGCGAACCGGTGAGTTTAAAGTCCATATCTCCCAGGTGATCTTCCAAACCCATAATATCGGAGAGGACGACAAATTTGCCTTCTCCGCTGATGGCACCCATGGCAATCCCGGAGCAGGGCGATTTCATCGGCACACCTGCATCAAACAGGGCCAACGAACCGCCACAGACAGAAGCCATGGAAGAGGAACCGTTGGATTCGGTAATGTCGGACACTACACGAATGCTGTACGGGAATTCTTCTTCACTGGGAATAAGCGGCATTAACGCACGGCGGGCAAGTTCCCCGTGGCCGATTTCGCGGCGGCCCGGAGAGCGGTCCGGTTTGCATTCCCCGGTAGCAAAACCCGGGAAGTTGTAATGCAGCATAAAGCGTTCATAAGAAATATCTTCCAGCCCTTCCACCATTTGTTGGTCATCTTTGGTTCCCAAGGTGACTACGGCTAAAGATTGCGTCTGCCCGCGGGTAAACACGGCAGAACCGTGCGCGCGCGGTAAATAACCCACTAATGAACTTAACGGGCGGATTTCGGTCGGTTTGCGGCCGTCCACACGCACGCCTTCGTGCAATACCAAATTGCGGGATTCTTCGTACATGATGTTTTCAAGTGCGATCCCAGCATAGGTGGCCGCATTGTCGGCATATTTTTCGGTAAGTTGTTCGGCAAAGTTCTTTTTGAGTTGGGCTACTTGTGTGTCGCGCGTTTGTTTATCGCTAAACGCATGCAGGATTTTTTTGGCTTCTTCGCGGAAGGCCCCGTTGGCCAAATCCACTACTTCTTGCGGTAATTTTTCGACCACATATTCAAATTTCGGTTTGCCGGCTAGTTCGCGCAATTTAAGTTGCGCGGCGCACATTTTGTCAATTTCCGGTTTGGCTACTTCCATGGCGCGGATGATGGCGTCTTCTTCTACTTCTTTGGCGCCCCCCTCTACCATCAAAATACCTTGGGCAGAACCCGCAATGGTCAAGTCCATATCACATTCGGGTAAAGCTTGTTCTTCTTTAGTCGGGTTGACAATGTATTGTCCGTTAATGCGGCCGATACGCACGGCGGCAACCGGTTCATTAAACGGAATAGAAGAAATCACTACAGACGCGCTGGAAGCAAGTACGGATAAAATATCCGCATCGTTGTTCGGGTCGGCAGATACAACCATGGCCGTTACGTTGGTTTCGCAAGCAAAACCTTCCGGGAAAATAGGGCGCATGGTGCGGTCAATGATGCGGGAGGACAAGGTTTCTTTTTTGCTAGCTTTTCCTTCCCGTTTGAAAAAACCGCCCGGGATTTTGCCCGCGGCGTAGGTTCTTTCTTTATAGTTGACCGTCAACGGAGTAAAATCGGAAATACCCGGTTTTTGCTCCTTGGTGGAAACGGCGGTGGCCAAAATACGGGTATCCCCCATGCTGGCTACCACGGCGCCGTCTGCTTGCTTGGCAATTAAACCGGTTTCCAGCTTAATGGTGTCGCGGCCGACGGTGACTTCCACGCTTTGGATGTCAAACTTATGGTTAAAATTAGGCATTTAGGTTTCCTATTATTTTCTGAGTTTTAATTCTTTGGTCACGGCTTGATATTTTTCAAAGTCCGTGCGTTTCAAATACGCCAACAAACGTTTGCGTTGACCGACTAATTTGTTCAGGCCGGTTTCGCCCGCAAAGTCTTTCGGGTTGGCTTTGAGGTGGTTGGAAATATATTGAATGCGTTCCGTAATCAGGGCCACTTGTACGGCGGCAGAGCCGGTATCGTTGGCACTGTTTTGGAATTTGCTGATAATGTCTTTTCTGTCTTGGTTAGAAAGTACCATTTTTTTGTACACTTAGAGCTGCAACCTGTCGACCAAGCCGGATTCATCCGGAATCACAACCGAGCCGAAGCGGAGCTCTTCTCCTATTAATTAATTTTATACTTATACTTAAAGTACACCTTATTATAGCAAATAAAAAACGCCCTTGGGGGCGTTTTTTTTATAAATGGGGTGAAGTAGCAATTACTTGATTTGTTCAATGCCACCCAAATTGACAAACAACTGTTTTTCTACATCTTCGCGGATATCTGTTGCATCCAGCAACGGGGTTGGGTTGTCCTTAGGGGCCGGCCCGTAATGGTTGGCTTCTACGGAACCTTCCATGGTGGCAAGAACTTCCCAGAACCGAGGGCGAACAATCAAAGCCCGGACCGATTCATTGTGCGGCATGCGAATATCCAAATCTTGCCAACGGCGGATGGTTGCACAAACAAAGGAAAGTACAATTAGCAATTCAAAAACAATAACGACAATCCAACAAGCCACGTCGGAAAGGACTAACCATTCCCGCAAATACAATATTGCTAGCGTATTGCGCCACATGCAAATAAAAACCCCTATCAAAGCCAGCAAAATGCTACCTTTGTAAATATCACAAAAAGCTTGCCGGCTGTCCCGTCCGGAAGGCGAGCAGAAATGCAATAAAGCATGTAAATTATTTTTAATAAATCGAAGCATACCTGTACTATAACATTTCTTACTAAAATGCACAAGTATTTTCGGAGCAACTATTTGTACTATTGATGCTGTATAAAAAAGGGGCACCCGCATATGGAGGGAGCGGGTGCTTGGGACTCTTGTAGGAGGTTATGAGTTCACTTAAAAATTGTCACCAAAAATTTCAATATCTTCCGATAACCAAGCAAATTCGCGGTTGAGGCGGTTTGCTTTAATGCGTTGTACAATTTGTTGAGAAAGCTGTTCTTTTTTCATATTTCCACCCCACTGTTATTTCATCTACTGCTTACACTTATATCATAGGGTTTTTAATAGAAAAAAAACAGGGTCATTGTACCCAAAAATTAGGGGCATTTTAGACCCAGAGCTTTTTAGGCCTTTAGACCTATTTTTTGAGGTTTTTCCAGTCCGCTTCGTCCCACACAGATGGGAACTTTGTTTCTTCCATGCGGCCGGCCAGCAGGTAATTGTTCTCGGCGGGAGCTGAACCGTA
>JBGUMP010000013.1:0-3177 GCA_045116875.1 Elusimicrobiaceae bacterium
ACCATAGTGTTCACGCATTCCGGCAAACAGTTCGGCTTGTTTGACCGTGTCGATACCCAAGTCGGCTTCCATATCCAAATCCAAATCTAACATGTCTTCCGGATACCCTGTCTTTTCTGCTACCATCGTTACTACTTCTTTGGTTACACTAGCTTCATCTAACGCTTTAGCAGGTACGGCTACTGGTGCGGGCATAGGTTGTGCAACAGGAGCAGTTGCCGGAGCTGCATGGACAGCATTTACCTTATCTACAAAAGCTTGCGAGCCCTCCATCACCAAAGACGGTTTTACGCCATGTTTGTAATTATCTTTAATACGTAACGTATTTTGGACCACTTCCAATACAGGAGTTTGCTGTCCGGAAATTGTTTTAAGCCAAGCTTCATGTGCGGCATTATCTGATATGCGCGGTTCACCTTCTTGCCAGGCCTTTTCTAACAGTGTCATAGCTAATTGACTACCAAAACCGGCAGCCAAGCGAAGCGCATATTTAAAATTATAGTGCCCACCTTTACTTAAGGTAATCCCTTCCAGTTCCGGGTCAGCCTCTTTAAAGTTTGCAATCGGCGGAACAAGGCCGGTATTTAAACAGCGTACTGCGATGGCATCTTCAAGACCAGCCCCCATGGAGTGCCCCGTAAAACCTTTCGTATTGCTGACAATTACACTACTTACGTCCGCTCCGAAGGTAGATTTTAACGCATATGCCTCGGCACTGGCAGAGCCGCCACGTGCAGGCGTATAAGTTTCGTGAGAAATAAATACTAATTGTTTGGCAATATCGCTACGGTTAAGGCCGTAATCTTTTTCCGCTTTGGATACCAGGCGATTCATGACACTTGCTACGTGTCCCACATCTAAGCGGGTTACGTGGAAGCCACTGTTGGAGATTTCCGTTTCCAACAATTTTGCTAACGGTTTCATACCGCGTTTAGTTACTTCCGCTTCCTCCTCTACTACTAAGGAAACTGCACCCATACCCACAATCATACCGTTGCGACGGCGGTCAAAGGGCAGGGCAGCTTTGGTAACATCCGCTTCCGTGGTGGCAGCACCGGATGCCAGAAACGCCGTCAAAATCCATTCACTTACGTTATCGTTAGTGATATCGTCAGCACTAATGACTATGACACGTTTGCAGCGGCCCAAACGGATCCAGTCCTGCGCGACGGAAATAGCTTGCGCCGTGGAAGCACAGGCAGCACTCATTGCCGTAGCTGGCCCACGTGCGCGGATCCATTGACAGAAGTGAGAGTGAGCAATAATAATGGTTTTCAAAATAAATTCGGAAGTAAACGCCTGAGGTTCCACTTCTTTATCTTTGAAATTTTGTTGATACCACTCTTCCATTTCAGCTTTGAGAGCCGGGTCCGTAATTTGAGCAATGAACTTATCGCAAAATGCACGTACTTCTTTGGCCGTCTTGTTATTTAACAATCCTTCCACACGCTTGGTTAAATCGCCCATCATACTGTTTGCCACCGGGAATGCGGACGTAAAAATTACGCCCGTTTCATCAATCATGTCGGCCGGTAAGCCCCAACGATCAGGCAAGTAACCTCCCGTAGAGGTGGGTTTATAATAAAGCACCAACGGAATTCCGGCATCTTTCAAGGCCAACATTCCGGCTGCAATTGCCAATTGGAACGAGCGATCCATGGAGCGCACCCATTTAGCGGGCAGACCAAATTCTTTTTCCAAGTCAAACGCGCCGCCGCGGGCCGCGAGTTTAATGGCTTGCGCGGGCGAGGTTAAGCGTTCAAAACGATGATTTCCGTCTTTAGATTTAATAACAAATTCTACATGTTTATCAATTTGCTTTTGCTGCATTTCCGCGCTAACCGGTTCAATCATATTGCGCCCGGAAAGAATTTCGTCCAATACTCCTTCGCGGAAAATTTTGTCCCAACTACCGGGACCGCCAGCGGCAATACCGCTAATTACAATCGGTTTTTTCATAAGTTCCTCTTCATCATATACTACGTTTTGCATTTGCGTATTAGAAATTTGGCCTTGCGCCTTTACATTTTCCGGCGCGTTAGAAATAACCCAATTTACAAAGGCGGGGTTGAATGTAGTATTATTACCATACACATCCGTACCGTCCCAATTGACGTGGATGCCGGAAGAAATAAAGTTGGCAAACAAATCATTGAATTCCACAATGCCACCTTTTTTAGGATGGTTGGAAGCCACTACTTTAATATCTTTCTTGTCCGCCAGCGTATTTGTAGCCAGTGCGGAAAGTACACGTTTGGGGCCGCACTCCACAAACAAACGCACCCCGGAATCATACGTGGTTTTTAACTGTTTAATCCACTCCACAGAATGAGAAATTTGCGTCACCATCAAGTCTTTGATTTTCTCGGGATCTGAGGGATAAAATTCGGCCGTTACGTTGGTTGTAATCGGCATAGTAGGAGAATGGAACGTCAGCGTATCCAGGAAGGCACGATATTGCGGCATGGCCGGTTGTACAATAGCCGAATGGAATGCATGGGACACGGGAATTTGTACGGCTTGAATGCCCATGGCCGTAAACATAGCAATTGCATCATCGACTGACTTGCTTGCCCCGGCAATGACCGTCTGCGTAGGGCAGTTTTTATTGGCTACAGCTACGTAACCGCTCACGCGGGAAAGCTCCGGCTCAACCTTTTCCACCGGTGCGGCAATAGATGCCATTTTTCCGTTGTCTTCCACACGGATCTCGCTCATCACTTTACCACGTGTACAAACGGCTTTTAAGCCATTTTCAAAATCAAAAATTCCCGCGGCTACGGCAGCGGCATATTCACCCAAACTATGCCCCATGACCACATCCGGCTTAATACCAAACGATGACAACAAACGCATCATCGCAATATCTGCCGTAAGAACAGCCGGCTGCGTCATTTCCGTCTTTTTAATGGCCGCTTCGCGTTGAGCAAGTTGCTCTTTGCTTTCACCGGGCTTACTCCACAATGTGTCGGTTAGATTTTGACCAATAATGTTAAGCAAATGGCGGTCAGCTTCATCAAAGGTATCTTGCACCACCTTATATTTAGAGGCCAAATCTTTCATCATGTCCACATATTGAGATCCTTGCCCAGGGAACATAAAACATACTTTCGGCTTTATTTCGCTAGGAGTAAACGGATAAATAGCCTTCATGCGCAAGTGCAAAGATTCTGTAGT
>JBGUMP010000014.1:0-10175 GCA_045116875.1 Elusimicrobiaceae bacterium
CTGCCATTTTACCAAATGCTAATACCTTCTAGCAATACTTTTACACCTACAAAAATAAGAATACAGCCCCCCACTATTTCCATATTGCGCCCAAATTTACGCCCCAAGTAATGGCCCAGATAAAAACCGCAAAAACTGGTGATCAATACACAGCTAACCAGGGCGCCGAGTGTTTGCCAAAAAGCAATCGGGGTAAAAGCAAGCCCGGTGCCTACCAACAAAGCATCCAAACTGGTAGCCAACGCCAACAAAATCTGCATTTTTACGGAGCCAAAAACGGGCCGCGTTTTTTGCGTTTCAAACGCTTCTTTAATCATCCGTAGCCCAATACACACCAAAATTCCGCACGCCATCCACGGAGCAATAGTAGAACCAACGAGTAAAAACCGGCCGCCTTTAAACCCCAAGAAAAACATCACAAAATGTGCAAATGAAAACAAAAAGCTGATTCGCCAAATTTGGCGGGAATAGTCTTTTATCGGGTGATGTCCGCACCCGGCAGCCACCGTTACCGCCAAGTTATCCATCGAAAGGCCAACAGCTATTAAAAAAGAAGCCCACATATTCATCGTAAAATTATGATACCATTTTCATAATGGGGGAAAACAGATGCAATCTTTAAAATACTTATACAAAATTGGGATGGGCCCTTCCAGCAGCCATACGATGGGCCCGCGCAAAGCAGCCGAACAATTTGCGTCCGCTTATCCGCAGGCGGTTTCCTTTAAAGTAACCTTGTACGGTTCGCTTGCCGCCACCGGCAAAGGACACTTGACGGATTTTGCCATCAAAGAAGGGTTTGATCCCCGCCCAGTAACCATTACCTGGGAACCCACGGTTTTCTTGCCGCAGCATCCCAATGCATTACATTTGCAAGCCCTGGACAAAGCAGGCCACGTAATTGCTCAAGAAACTGCTTACAGTATAGGCGGCGGAGAAATTCTCGACGACCAGCACCACACACAAGTGCCGGCAGACGTTTATCCGCATCACTCCATGGCTGAAATTTTGGATTATACTTCTACCCACCGCATGTTGCTATGGGAATATGTAGAAGAATGCGAAGGCCCCGAAATTTGGGACTATCTCTCTACCGTGTGGGCCGCTATGCAAGACACGATGCAACGTGGTTTAGAAAAACGCGGCGTGTTGCCCGGCTCCTTAAACTTGGAGCGCAAAGCACGGCGCTATTTACACAATGCCGAGCATTCCCCCCAGTTTTTACGCCGCATGAACAATTTATTTGCCTACGCGCTTGCCTGTGCCGAAGAAAATGCTTCCGGCGGGCAAGTGGTAACAGCCCCCACTTGCGGTTCTAATGGGGTAGTCCCCGCTGTGTGCCGACAAATCAAAGAAATTTACGGCTTTGAAGACAGTACCATCATCCATGCGCTTGCTACGGCAGGGCTGTTTGGCAATTTAGCCAAAACCAATGGTTCTATATCGGGCGCGGAAGTAGGTTGCCAAGGGGAAATTGGGGTAGCATGTGCCATGGCGGCCGCGGCCGCCTGTCAGTTAGAAGGGGGTGACAACCGCCGCATCGCCTACGCGGCCGAAATGGGGCTGGAACACCATTTAGGTTTAACGTGCGATCCGGTGGACGGGCTGGTGCAAATCCCTTGTATTGAACGTAACGCACTGGCCGCTTCGCGCGCGTTGGATTGTGCCACCTATGCCTTAATTTCAGACGGCGAGCACCGCATTTCATACGATCACGTACTAGCCACGATGATGCAAACCGGCCTGGATATGAAAAAAGAATATCGCGAAACTGCTAAAGGCGGATTGGCGCGTTTCTTTAAAAAGAAACTACTACGCTTTAAACGCAAACCGCGTTTGCGCAAAATTAATCACGGGAGTAAAGAAGCATGAAAAAATCTTTTTCGCTAGGGCAATGCGTTGCGATGATTTTAATTTGTACGGGGCTTGCCTCAACCGGCATTGTATGGTACGTACACCAATTAAATGCCAAACTCAAAACCGAAACAATCCTTATTTTGCAGGAATTTGCCGCCCAGGATGCCAAGCACATTGAAATGCAGGTAAACGAAGATTTAAATTTACTTTCTTCTGTTGCCACTTCCCTGGCAATGTTGCCGCAAATCGAGCGAACAGAACTCATCCCTTTTTTGCAAACCGAACAACAACAAAACGGCTACAAAAATTTAGAATTTGTACGCCCGGACGGGCATGCCTTGTTGGATGATGGCTCCTTTTTGGAATTAGCTAAAACCCACCATTTTCAAATAGCAATGGCCGGTACACCGAATATTTCCAATCAAGGGCCAGACATGTTGGACCGAACCAACATCCTGGTAGAAGCGGCCCCGGTAAAACGCGGGGACGAAGTAGTGGGTGTATTGATGGGCACCCGCAGCACGGCTGATTTTGCCAAGCTCCTGGACATGCAATCTTTTGGTGGAATGGGCTATTCACTCTTGGTGCGCGCAAACGGAGATAAAGTGGTGGAATCTTTCCACAAAGATGCCGTCAGCGGGCTATATAACATTTTTGATATGCCCGACGACCCGGACCACGCTCTCAGGCACCAGGTCCTGTCGGATTTTACGGCACGCAAAAAGGGCGTAATCACCTATCACTCCGCCAAGCGCGGCACATTGTACATTGGATATCAACCGTTATCTGTAAATGACTGGTACTTGATCTGCGTCGTACCGGAAGCGCACATCACCAAGGTAACTAATAACTTTGTAACTATTTTGCCGATTATTTGTTCATTTATTGCATTAGCCGGTTTTGTGCTTGGCTGTTATCTGTGCTATGTGTGGCCGATGCTACGCACAAAACTATCCTCCCCGGAGTAGTCATGAAGCAAATTCCAAATATTCACCAGTTACATAACATTTTAATTTGTCGCGGGGAGGGATCTTTGGGTGATGCACTAATTTCTTCGTGCTGTTATCGAAATATCAAAAAGGCCAATCCTAAAATTTGTATTTCTGTAGTATGCTTTGGAAACAGCGCGAGAGGATATCAACCAGGTTGATTGGACCTTAGTTAAAGCAGGTCTACAAGAAGTTCAAAAGTTATTATAAATTTTGAATTAAGACAGTGTAAGTTGCGCCCTGTGCATTAATTTGCTAGAATAGAAATAATGATTTATGGTGGATGTAGCTCAGCTGGTTAGAGCGCCGGTCTGTGGAACCGGAGGTCGCGGGTTCAAATCTCGTCATCCACCCCAAACGATTTTCTCCGACGGTTAACCGTCGGAATTTTTATTATACCTAACGCCCTAAGGAGATTTTTATGGCAGATTGTTCCCACGATTGTAGTTCCTGTGCCCAAAATTGTGATGAGCGCACAACCCCGCAAAGTTTGCTGGAAAAATTAAATCCACACGCCCGCGTACAAAAAGTAATTGCAGTATGTAGCGGCAAAGGCGGTGTGGGCAAATCGATGGTTACCGCCCTCTTAGCCGCCGCAGCACAAAAAAAGGGACTGCAAGCCGCCATATTGGATGCGGACATCACAGGCCCATCTATCCCCAAAATGTTTGGTGTACACGAACGCGCCCAAGGCGATCAAAGCGGTGTCTATCCCGTGTGTAGCCCTAGTGGGGTGCAGCTTATGTCACTCAATTTGCTGTTGGACGATCAAACCGACCCTGTCATCTGGCGCGGCCCGCTGATTACCGGAACCGTAAAACAATTTTGGACGGAAGTAGTTTGGGACAATGTGGACCTTTTATTTGTGGACATGCCCCCCGGCACAGGTGACACGACACTGACGGTATTTCAAAGTTTGCCGGTGGACGGCATTGTATTTGTTTCCACGCCGCAAGAACTGGTGGGGATGATTGTAGAAAAAGCAGTTAAAATGGCCCGCACAATGAACTTACCCCTTACTGCGTTGGTAGAAAATATGAGTTATTTTACCTGCCCGGATTGTGGCAAGGAACATGAAATTTTTGGCAAGAGTCAAGCCGAAATGCTCGCAAAAAAATACCAAATTGGGGCCACGGCTCGCTTACCCTTAAACCCGGCCCTGGCCGCCGCCGCAGACCGTGGCGGGATTGAAGGGATTCACCTGAAGCAACTAGATAGCGTGCTTAGCGCAATTCAAGCCATTGAAAAATAATCAAGTATCTAAACAAAAACCCCCGATTGCTCGGGGGTTTTTAGTTTCAATCTTTTTATTTCTTTTGACCGGTTCTGTCTTTGCGGTCAGTATAGTGCGTATGCAAGAGTTGGTGTGCACGTTTGCCACCGATCTTGTCAAAGATACGCCCATACAAGGCCATTACGCTGCTATTATCTTGTGACTTGTAAGCCAGTTCTGTATCTTCCTGATACAAACCTTCAGCGCGGCGTTTACGCGGAGCCCACCCTTCGTATTGGGGTTGACCGGCACCAGCCACACAACCGCCTTGGCAAGACATTACCTCAATAAAGTCATATTTGTTCTTGCCGGCTTTAATATCGTCCAACAGTTTGCGGGCATTTTTTAGGCCACTTACTACAGCTACACGAATCGGCGTGCCGCCTACAGTAATCGTGGCTTCTTTCATTGTGCTGTTAGCACGCAAGCTATCAAACTTTACACTGCGGGCATTTTCCGGGTCCAGCTCGGCCAACGCAAAACGCAATGCAGCTTCCATTACACCACCGGAAGCACCAAAGATCACACCGGCCCCGGTTTTGGTACCAAAAGGCATATCAAACCATTCATTTTCCAAGTTGGCAAAATCAATACCCGCTTCTTTAATCATACGGGCCAAACCAACGGTGGTGACGACGTAATCCGTATCGGGGTTACCATTAACGGAAAATTCTTCACGGGTGGCTTCATACTTTTTGGCAGAGCACGGCATCACCGCTACTACCACTAAGTCTTCGCGTTTGCCACCTTTTTGTTCAAAGTCCGCCTTGATGACCGGCCCCATCATTTGCATAGGGGAACGGGCAGAGGACAAGTTGGGCAAGAATTCCGGCGTGTATTTTTCCACGTAATTCACCCAGGCCGGGCAGCAACTAGTCATTTGCGGCAAGCGGTCTTTTTTGGTGAAACGTTCAATAAACTCAGTGGCTTCTTCCACAATGGTTAAGTCAGCCGAGAAAGCCGTATCGTACACATAGTCAAACCCCAGCATACGTAACGCAGCGGCAATTTTACCGTCCACGTTTTTGCCTTGCGGCAGACCGAAAATTTCACCTAATCCCACACGTACAGCCGGCGCAATATGAACCGCTACTTTCTTCTTGGGATTGTTGATGGCTTCAAAGACTTTTTCAATCTCTTGTGAGTTTGGCATCAAAGCACCCGTCGGGCAAACGCGGGCACACTGACCGCAAGACACACATTCGTGGCTTTCGCCCAGTTCTTTGTTAAACGCGGTGGCAATTTTGGCACGGAAACCACGGAACGCAAAATCAATTGCGCCAATGCCTTGTACTTCGTTGCAAATACGTACGCAGTTTCCGCACAAAATACATTTGCTGTGGTCGCGTACCAAGGCCGGGGAAGTGGCATCCTTGTGGCTATCAATTTTTTTGGATTTGAAGCGGATTTCCGTCACATCCATATCTTTGGCCAATTTCTGCAATTTGCAATTACCGGATTTGGAGCAAAGCGTACAGTTGTGATTGCCGGAAGACAACAAAAGTTCCAAATTAATGCGGCGTAAATGGCGGATTTCATCACTATTGACGCGCACTTTCATACCATCCTTGGGTGCCACTGTACAAGACGCTACAATGCCCATTCCTTCTACTTCTACTAAACACAAACGGCAGGCCCCATATACGGCCAGTTCCGGGTGATAGCAGAAGGTGACAATGTTAAAATTCGCCTTGCGGATAAGCTCTAATAAGTTACGCTCCCCTTCAATGGCTACTTTTTTTCCTTCAATAAATACATATCCTTTATTTTCCATACATTTGCTCCTACGCTTTCACGCTGACCGCGCCAAATTTACAAGTGGATTTACAGCTACCGCATTTGACGCATTTATTGGGGTCAATTTGATGGGGTTTTCCCACCGCACCGCTGATGGCTTGCACCGGGCAAGCGCGTTTGCACATACCGCACCCTTTGCATTTGGCAGGGTCAATTTCATAGCGGGCCAACGCCTTGCACACCCCTGCGGGGCAGCGTTTTTCCACCACGTGAGCCACGTATTCATCGCGGAAATGTTTGAGCGTAGAAAGCACCGGGTTGGGCGCGGTTTTACCTAGTGCGCACAGAGAAGCTTTCTGCACCGCTTTGGCTAATTCTTCCAAATTTTCTAACGTTTTAAGCGTACCACGACCTTCTACAATGTCATTAAGCATGGTAAGCATTTGTTCAGTTCCTTCCCGGCAAGGAACACATTTTCCGCAGGATTCACGTTGCGTAAATTCCAGGAAAAAACGCGCCACGTTCACCATACAGGTATTTTGGTTCATCACTACCAACCCGCCGGATCCTACCATAGCGCCAGCCGCTTTTAAAGAGTCATAATCCAGCGGCACATCCAAATGCGCAGTGGTTAAACAACCGCCCGAAGGCCCGCCGATTTGAGCGGCCTTAAAGGCGTCTTTATTGACGGTGCCATTATCTTCGGTCGTGCCGCCGGCTACGTCATTAATTACTTGACGCAGCGTAGTTCCCATCGGCACTTCTACCAGCCCAGTGTTGGCAATATGCCCGGTTACCGCAAATGTTTTGGTACCGGCACTGGTGGGCGTACCGATTTTCTTAAATTCTTTAGCGCCCATTTCAAATACTTTAGCCACGGTGGCTAAGGTTTCCACGTTATTAATAACAGTGGGTTTACCAAACAATCCGCTGTGGCTGGGGAAGGGCGGTTTTACGCGCGGCATACCGCGTTTGCCTTCCACAGACGCAATCAGTGCGGTTTCTTCCCCGCATACAAAGGCGCCGGCCCCTTCCATCACGTGGATTCTAAAGTTAAGGCCGCTGTTAAAAATGTTGTCACCTAACAGCCCTTTTTCTTCGGCCTGGGCAATAGCTTTGCGAATACGTTGAATGGCGAGCGGATATTCCATACGCACATACACATACCCTTCGTCAGCACCGATGGCACGCGCGGCAATCATCATACCTTCCAATACCGCGTTGGGGTTCCCTTCCATGACGGAGCGGTCCATAAAAGCACCCGGGTCACCTTCATCAGCGTTACAAATTACATATTTTTTCTCACCGGGTTCAATGCGGGTAAATTCCCATTTTTTACCGGTAGGGAATCCCGCACCACCACGTCCGCGCAAACCGGATTCGGTCATTTCTTTGCAAACTTCTTCCGGCGTCATTTGCGTATAAACGCGTTTGGCTTGGGCATATCCGCCATGGGCAATATATTCATTGATATCTTCGGGGTTGATGCGTCCACAATCGTGCAACAAAATACGTTTTTGCTTGGCATAGAACGGAATATCTTCAATGGTTTTGGAGGTTTTGCCGGTAGCCGGGTTGTGATAGAGCAAGCGGTCAATCACTTCCCCTTTAAGCACGGTTTTTTCTACAATTTCCGCTACATCTTCGGGTTTCACTTTGGTGTAGAAAATATCCCCTACGCTCACCAGCGGCCCCATGGCACAAAATCCGCGGCAACCGCTTAAGCTTAGGTAATTCTCCCGGCAATCTTTGGTAATTTGCAAGCAGAATTCCACTTTGTGCTTTTTCATTTCTTTTTGGAAAGCTTCATACACTTGAAGGGATCCGCCCGCAATACAACCGGTTCCACCGCAAATCACGACGCGGCCGGTAATTTTTTTATAAGCATCATTATATTCTTTGGCAATTTGCTCAATACTTTTCTTAGGCATGGGCGGCCTCCTGTTTTCTTACTTCGTCAATGATTTCAGAGGCTTTGGCCGCTGTGATTTGACCATGGACAGCTTCATCCATTACCATGACAGGCGCAAGCCCGCATGCACCCAAACAGGAAACGCACTCTAGCGTAAACAAGCCATCCTTCGTGGTATCTTCCCCGGGTTTAAGACCTAATTTTTCGCGCACCATATCAATGACTTTGGCAGAACCCTTCACGTGGCACGCGGTACCATTACACACACGCACGATGTGTTTGCCTTTGGGGGTAATAGCGAAGTGCGCAAAGAACGTAGCCACGCCAAATACACGGGCAGGCGAAATGTTTAGCTCATTGGCGATAAAACGCATGATGTCTTCGGGTAAGAAGCCATAGGCATCTTGCACTTTCTGCAAGATGGGGATTAGTTTAGCACTGTCGCTACCAAAATCTTTTAAGATTTGGGCGGCAGAAGCGAAGCGGTCTGACATAAGTTCTCCTATAATAAAGATATGACAAAGTGTCTTACAACAAAAAGTACTAAGCCAAGTACCTCTATTCTTATTATAACAAAAAACAGGACGCGTAAAACACCCGCTGTGCAAAAATGCTACTATATAGAAAATGACGATTTTAATTATTATCCTTATGTTGGCCTTAAACGCCGTGCTGGCCGGGTACGAAATTGCCTTGGCATCTATCTCGCGCACTAAGTTGTCCGTGCTATTTCAAGAAAATCACTCCGGTGCGCAGGCCGCGTTGTTTATGAAGGATCACCTGGAAGGCAGCCTGGCTGTGGTGCAAATTGGTATTACCTTGGTGGGCGCCATTGCAGCCGCCATGGGCGGGGCCGGGGCCGAAGAAGCCCTTAAACCCTATTTGGCAACATTGGGAATTACCGGGCCGTTTGCGCATATTGTGTCGATTGCCTGCGTGGTATTGCCGCTTAGCTTCATCACCATTGTATTTTCGGAATTAGTACCCAAGACATTTGCCATCAAGAACAAAGAGTGGGTGGTGTTGAAATGTTCCCCCGCTATGCGCATTATATATGCTGTGTTGCGGCCCATTGTAACCGTAATGGAAAATATCGTACGGTTTTGCACACAAAAAGCGCCGGCTAAAACGCAGGATCCCAAAACGGCTAAAAAGGCAGCTCTGGCCGACCTTCGCACTGCCGCAGCAATTGCTTCCTCTTCGCGCTTATTTACACAAGCCGAAGAAAAAATGGTGTTGGCCACCGCACAATTTTGTGTACGCACCATTGCCGAAATTCAAGTACCACTTCGCCAAGTATATTTTTTAAACGCGCAGGATTCTATTGCCGATACGTTTTTGAAAGCACACCTGGATATGCACACACGCTTCCCGGTGTTGGAAAATCCGCAAGACCCGCAAAGCATTATCGGGTATCTTAATTTCAAAGATATTTTCTCTTCCACCAAAACGGCTGGCAGCTCACACACGTCCACCCGTTCCATCGTCCGCCCGATTTTTAAACTGGAAGAGGACACCCTCATTTCTACTGCATTGCAAACGCTCATGACCAACAAGCAACACATTTGTTTGGTAACGGATGGAGACAACATCACCGGCATTCTAACGCTGGAAGATATTTTTGAAGAGCTTGTGGGAGAAATTGAAGATGAGTACGATTTTTCGCTGGCTTATGTTCGGCCCTTTGGCCCGGCGTGGTTAGCCAGTGCTACGGCCAAAATGAGTGATGTTTTTGCGGCACTTAGTTTACCCGTGCCACAAGATCTGCCTGCAAATATCACAGTGACACAATGGGTAGATGCACAGCTTAAGCACACCCCCACCAAGAATGAAAAAATCAATACCAACGGGTTAATTTTGGAAACCCGTAAATTCCGCCGCCACAAACTGGTGGAAGCGTTGGTTACCAAAGCCGAGAAATGATTCGTTGGAAGTGGCTCTGGCTCCGTACTACTACAGAATTTCTAAAGGTGCGAACTTTAACATAAAAGTCCGTCGTGTTCCGTTGGCAAACGCCACGGTAATTTTGGCACTTTCGCCGGAACCCACAATCTGCACAATTTTCCCTTCGCCAAATACGCCGTGCTTCACTCGTCCGCCAAGGGCCACGCCGTCCTCATTTTTGGGGCCGGGCTGTGCGGGCACTTGCGGTTTTGCGGGTTGGACAAACCCGGGCACGCGACGCGGATCTGCCAAACTAGATTTGGGAAATGCAGGTTTTGCATACAAACTGCCCACGGGCGGAATATCATCATACGCCGGGAAATCACTATCGTCATTGGGCTCAATTTCATACCCATCCTCGTCGTAACGTTTTTGGAAACGGCTTTTACGGGCGTATCCGCCGTAACTGTTTTGTCCGTCAAACTGTCGTTTGCGCGCGGAGAAATGTTCGTAATTTCCGCCA
>JBGUMP010000015.1:0-22659 GCA_045116875.1 Elusimicrobiaceae bacterium
CATATATTAATGTGGTTTTTTATTACTTCTACTGTGACCAAAAAGCGCACAAGGCATAATAAAAACCATGAACAGCGATCTTAGCAATAGGGGCGGTTTTAATTTATAACACGACCACACGTTGTCGCGTGCGTATGCTACACTATTGATAGATGCTGTAATTCGTATATACATTTTGTTATAATGGAATATATTTTAATGGGAGATTAATTATGAAAAAAACACTGCAGTTGTCTGTGCTATTAACCGCACTGGTTTGTTTTGGCGGTTTGGTAGGTTGTTCTTCAACGGGGAATACTATCGAAAATGATGAAAAATTAACCGTTGCGAAGGCCCAAAAGGAGATTAAAATCGGCATGTCTTCTGCTGATGTGGTAGAAGTCCTGGGCAGCCCTAATATGGTTACAACGGACGATCAACGCCGTGAAACCTGGGTATATGATCGTATGTCTACGCAAGTAGATGGGAGTTCTTCCTCAAAAGGGGTATGGTTGGTTATCGCTGGAGCCGGAGGCAATAAAGCTTCTACTAGATCCTCTCAACGAACATTAACTATTATCGTTAAGTTTGATGAACAAAGCAAAGTGCGTGATTTTGCATACCGCTCATCTAGCTTCTAATATATGAAAAAAACTATCTATATCTTAATAGCAGGATGCCTTTTATCTGCTTGTGCATCCTATAAGAATTTGTACGTTCCTGATGCTAATTACTTAGAACGAAGGAACGTAGAAACTCGGATTTTTGATACCACGAACACCAAGGAATTATTAATTGCTTCGGCTCAATTGCTGCAGGATATGGGATATACAATTACCGAATCTGATATAGAAATTGGTGTTATTACCGCATCTAAGACACGCGAAAAAGGCTCTACCGCTGGTAAAGCTGTATTGACCTTTTTGGCGGCCTTAAATGGACAACCGGCTATTTATGAGGACACACAGAAATTCTATGTATCAATCGTAAATACAAAAGCCAATGACAAGCAAATCAAAACTCGTGTTACATTCGCTCGTATTATCTATAACAATTTAGGGACAGTGGTCAAAATTGAAAAATTAGATGATACAAACTTATATACAGAGTTTTTTGACAAGCTCAGTCAATCTGTATTCTTAACTGCAAATAATATTTAGGAGATAATATGAAGAAAAGTATCTTGATCGGTTTAGGCGTTTTAATGCTAGCGGCTTGTGCTACGACCAATCAAACTGCCCTAGACTCCAAGGTCTCACAAGTAGCTACCCGAAACTACCAGACCCGTTCATTTGACACCACTGACAAATTGAATGTGATGAATAACATTGTTGCGACCATGCAAGACCTCGGGTTTGTAATTGAGAAAGTAGATAAGGATATCGGTACGATTTCCGGCTTTTCGTTTACAAATCAAACCACGATGACGGTTAGCGTCCGTAGCAAAGGAAACAGCATTTTAGTACGTGCAAACGCTTCTAAAGGGACCAAGGCCATTACGGAACCCCTAGCATACCAAAACTTCTTTAATGCCCTTTCCCAATCGTTGTTTTTGACCGCAAACGAAGTATTGTAATCTGCTAAATTACAAAAGACTCCTGTTAAAAGCAGGGGTCTTCTTTTTTACTATACTCTGCCAAAAGTATGTAAAATGGACACTATATTTTGGGTATTTCTATGCGCTCTTGTAGCAGGTGTGTTAAAAGTTATAGTGTCCAAACTCTGTCCTTGCTCTTTATAGTTCTCTTGTTTCATCTTGCTTATTTGTTTCCCAAAGTTCTCGTCGAGAAAATGGCAAAAAAAGGCCCGCTCTCTTCTGAGAACGGGCTCTCGTCAATTCTTGCGCCCAACAGGAATCGAACTTGTATCTTCAGCTCCGCAGGCTGACACTCTATCCATTGAGCTATGGGCGCGTAAATCGGTGCGGGTTTTTGACTACCTATTTAGTATATCATTTTTCAAAGCGGCTTTCAAATTTTTTTCGCAAACATTCCCCATTTTTAAAACCGCACGCCCACACGCGCCTTCAATACGGTTTCCATCTTAGCGTCCGCTTTATAAAACCGCGGCAGTTTTGCCGTTTGGTGGCGCAAAATATTTCCTTCCACACCCACAAACAAGGCCCGCCACACGTTCGCCTCCAACCCTATGCCCAACATCCAAAATGCAATAGCTTTTTTATCATGTGCCGGCCATGTGTGTAGGACAATGGGATTGCCGGCATGGTCATAATTTAATTGATGATTGGTCCGTCCATATCCGGCCAGTACATACACTCGCGGAGAAGTATTGGGCGACAGGGTTAATTTAACCAAGCCCGTCAGCCGGGAGGTCTCGTAAGAGGAAACATACGCCTCTTTTAATTTTTCATCGCCAAATTGGGCATACTCTGCTCCGATGGCCAACCAGCTAATGGGCGCCCATAACGCGCGCACGTTCCACCCGTTCAAGGCAGAGGTCTGTGCATCCGTTTCGTTGGTTTTCATACGTTGGGAAGAAAACTGGTAATCCGCGGAAATTTCCCCATGCAGCCACGACCGAACTGACGTAGCCGGTTGCCCGGCCTGATACACCGGGTCTGCGGCAAAAGCCACAGAAGCAACACACATTGTAATAAACGCCCAAGCAAGCTGTCTCATATAGGTATATTGTAGCAAACAACCCCCGTGTATCCGCAACCTATCTGATGGGCCTATTGCCGGTCTAGGCCTAATTTTCCCTCTTTGTATACATACAATTTTATACACTATAAACTACAGATTTATACACTATAAATTACAGAATAAGGAATTTTTATGCAAAATCAACCCAAGAATTACTTTTTAGCCGCAAGACTCTTGCTGATACTACTTTTATCAGTGGGGGTTTCTTTTCCGGTCTCAGCTCAGTTTAAATTAAAAGGCCGCAATATTAAAGTGAAAAAAGCCCCTTCGCGCCCAACCACCTATCAACCCCCTACGCCCAAGGCCCCTGCGCACACAACCAAGGCCTTGCAGGGTGCATCCCGTATTGGGAAAACGGCCCCCATTAAACCCGAAAATATAAAACGCCTTTTTCAAAGCAAGCTCTATAGACTCAATAGCGATTTAGGCATTTCCAAACAAGCCACCTGGTTCAATGCTACAGCGGGCGCCTCCTTCCCTGTTTTTAAAAATAAAAAAGCATTGTTTGGACGTTTAGAGATCTACACCGCAATCAAACTCCACGACCGGGTTGTTCACTTGCGCCCGTTTGATGGTCACCAAGAAGCTGACTATTATGTTTATGAACTTCCTCAAACACTTAGATATTTTTCCAACTGGGGAATCAACATACTCTCTCCAGAGAAATGGGTACTCATCCACCGCACGGATGGCATGGGCAAAGTACAGATTATCCAAAAAAGCGCCGAAACGCGCAACGCCAATCCCTTACGCAAACCCCTGCCCGAAGATTTACCCCGCCGTCTACAATCCAACCTCTCCCCGCTTGGTTTATGGTGTGCCATAAGCGGGAAAAACCACATACCCACCTATAAAACCCTGCCTGATTTACAGGGGGACTTGGCGGCCTTCTTTAGCATTGCCCCGGATTGGATGAAGGGCACGCCCTTGGGCAAAGCCAAGCTGGAATACGTCCACAGGGGATACGACATTTATATGCTCCCCGTTAGCGAGGTGACCCTCAACGATATTACCTACACCCGAAAAAACAGTTTGGTACTGGTAGAAGAGTTATTCCTGGATTATCCCACCCCGTGGGATTCCAATCGTCCGGCCGTTACCATCTTAAAGCGCGACGAAGTAGACGCCCTTAGAGAAGTAACCTGGTTCTCCAAATAATACAGTTATTAAAGCACAAACTCCCCGCCCAACCGAGCGGGGAGTTTGTCATTTAAGCGCCGATGGACCTATTTACCGACATAGGTCTAAAATTTGTTTGGGTTGCAAATTTATTTTATATACTATGGATGTAGTATAGGGATACATCTATGAAAATGAACAACAACATTTTTCTCAAAACCGCAACGTCATTAATAACTATATGCTTGTTATTGACCATTACAGCTACCGTTTCCTCGGCCCAGTTCTTGAAAAAAATTCCGGCGGTGCCGGCAAGTACCTCTAAATTGGGGGTTACCCGCACCTTCTTTCCTCAAACCAAATCTGCTGTTCGCTTCCGGCCTTTCAATGCACACCGGATTCTTGAACGGAAACTCTACACGGTCCGTAGCGGAATGGGTCTTAAAAAATTAGATACCTGGCAAATTACCAAAAGTTCATTCCCCATCTATAAAAACCAACAAGCGTTATTAGCCGATCTTCGCATTTATACAACATTACAAAAACCGGACAGAGTTGTTTACTTACGTCCTCAAAGCGCACATGAAAATTTACCCGAAACGACTTACTACGTTTACGAACTGCCACAAACGCTTAGGTATCTATCCAAAGGGCATATTAAAGCACTTACGGATAAAAGTTGGGTGCTGGTTTGCCGAACAGATGGTGCGGGGGACATACAGGTTATCAAAAAAGAGCTTGAAGCGCGCAACGCGGACCCTTTACATAAGCCGCTGCCTTTGTCTTTTGCACAACTTTCTGACCTGCCCTCCTCCGGTGCTCAATTATGGAAAGCCATCGGTGGAAAGGAAGAAGAAAAATATCTGGCAAAACATGATTTGCAAGGGGATTTATCTACTTTCTTTAACATTGCGTCCAAATCAACGGGAGAAAAACCGATTGGAGAGGCCATTTTTAGTTTCTCCAATGGTAACTATAAAACGTATAGCATCTATGAATTACCTACAGACCGCATCACACTCAATGATTTGACGTATACCAAGGATAACAGTTACGTATTGATGAAAAATTCCGAAAGAATTAATATGTCAGCCAATGCCAAGTGGGATCCCAATACTCCTGCCGTTACCATAGTAAAGAAGGAAGAAATCGAGTCCGACCAAATTACTTGGTTTAACAAATAACATCCGCATATTATCAACAAACGCCCCGCCCAACCGAGTGGGGCGTTTTCAATTTATAGAACACTTATTTCTGTATGATGTGTACGGCAAAGCCGCCAATTTCATCTTGCAGATACACCACACGCAAGGTTCCATCCGCATGATAGTCGGCACTTTTCCAATTGAATTTTGCCCCGCGCTGTTCCAAATACCACGCCGCACGGCCCGCGTTATTAGTGGCAATGGCAATATGACCGTGTGCGCCGTAAAACATCTTCTTCATGGCTTCGATATAAGGCCCGGCAAAATACGCACCGCCTTTATCGGTTTTGGCAAAGCCAAACAAGTGCTCAAATTGAGCGGCCGTTTTATCGGCCTTGTCGGCATCCGGGTGATTAATGCCCACATGGCGCAATTCAAACCCCAACAGTTTCTTCACCGCTTGTTGTGCGCGGGCGGTAATCTCGTCCCATTTTTGTTGTTTGATATCGCTCACAAAAACCAGTTTATTGGAACACCGGGCCAACACGGTGTCTTTCTCTTTTAAGTCATTTCCTTGCTGCAGCACGAAAGGCACTTGAACTTTGGCAGGAACTCCGTCCGTATCCGTCACAAATGTAGCGCCACTGGCAAAAAGCTGGCTGGCCTTATCGTAAGGGCCTTGCACGCCGATAAGCAACTGGGCATAACGCGCGCGGAGTTGCTCCACTTGCCCGGCCAGTTGCTTATGCCAAGAGAGGATCACTCCATGTATGCCGCCCGCTACCAGCGCATGCACCGCGGGAAGAATTTCCTCCCCCTTTACAGTGGGCAAGCACGCAAACAACCCGATGTTAAAAATTTGCTCCCGCAACGCTTTGTTCATACGGCTTGGTCCTTTTCTATTTGGCTAAGTAATAATTGAATTGCGTGCACAGAGCCGCGCCCGATGTTGCGCTCGCGCGTGTGTGAAATCAAACATTTTTCGGCCACCGTACCGTTGGGCCCGGCTACGGCCATCCAAATAGTGCCCACGGGTTTTTCTTTCGTGCCGCCGTCCGGGCCGGCAATCCCGGTGGTGGAGACCGCATATTGAGCCCCCAGCGCTTTGCGCACGCCTTCGGCCATTTGGCGGGCAACCGGCTCACTCACTGCACCGTATTTTTCCAAATCTTGGGCACTTACCCCCAACACCTGTTCTTTGACCTGGTTGGCATAAGACACCACCCCCCCTAAAAAGAAGGAGGAAGCCCCCGGCATCAGCGTAATCATATGGGCAATGGTTCCCCCTGTGCAACTTTCGGCACAGGCCACTGTGACCCCGGTATTTTTCAAGCGGCGCAGCAAATCTTCGCGGCTATCTCCTTCGCTGGATGGCTGATAGGGAATATCTTGCAACGCTTTCAACAAATTTTCATACACACGGTCCAGTTGGTCTACCGCCGACCCTTTAGCCGTTAAGCGCAAACGCACGTATCCCTCGCTGGGCAGATAGGCCAGACCAATGCCTTCGGGCAAGGCGCTTTCAAAATCGGCCAATTTAAGGGCAATTTCGGATTCGGGCACGTCAAAGACCGTGACCATTTTAAAACGCAGGAACAAATCGGTAAATTTTTCTTTAAGCCGGGGGAGGACCTCGGAATGCATCAAATATTCTGTTTCAAACGGCACACCGGGCAGTGAAACCAGCACCTTCTTTTTATGTTCAAACCACATTCCGCTGGCTGTTCCTTTCAAATTGCGTAGCGGCGTACATTTGGCGGGCAAGAGCGCTTGCGAAACGTTGTATTTATTCATACGGCTGGGGATATCGGCAAACATCTCTTCCAACCAGTGATATACCTGGTCGTTATGCACCAATTCACAGTCAAAATACTCCGCCAACACTTTTTTGGTAAGGTCGTCTTTCGTGGGCCCCAGCCCCCCCGTCATCAGCACCACGTCTGCGCGCAAAAAAGCATCGTTAATGGCCCGCACAATGGCGTTACGCTCATCCGCTACCGAACGCATTTCCACCGTCTCTGCGCCCAATTTAGTAAGTTCACGGGCAATAAAGCGGGAGTTGGTATCCAATATCTGCCCAAGTAAAATTTCATCGCCAATGGTAATAATAACAGCTTTCATAAGTCCTCCTGGGGGAAGGGATTTCTTTTATTGTAGCATATTTGCCACAAAGGCCCATTTGGACGATGACCGGGCTTATTAAATTTGCAAATATGCTAAAATTTCTATAAATATTATTTAGTAGGAGGATTTATGTCTTACGCCAGTTTTTGGAAACGCACCGCCGCTTATTTGATAGATTACATTCTTTGCAGTATCATTATCGGGGTTATTCTGGCCCCGGTTGTGGTGCTGTTTCCCTCGTTGTTATCCTCTGACTCTTTGATAGGGATGCTCCTGCGCATGGGGATTTGCTTGGCCGTATTTATAGGATACTATGCCTGGCCCGAAAGTTCTTCCTGGCAGGCGACCCTTGGCAAAAAATTGTTTGGCTTACAAGTAACCGATTTAAACGGCCAACGTATCTCGTTTTGGCGTTCCGTGGGCCGGAATTTGTCCGTTGCGCTGTCCGCATTTATTATGTGCATCGGGTTTTTGATGTGTCTTTGGACCGAGAAAAAACAATGCTTGCACGACAAAATAGCCGGTTGTTTGGTACAGGACACCATCCCCAACGAAAAGCAAGTCCTGGCCATTATTTTATCCGTCGCCGTTTTAGTACTATACACCTGCATTATGCTGGGCGCTCTTTTGCTGGTGATTCTACTTCAAGGGGTATCGACCGAGGCCTCCCCCGACAGCGCAGAAAAAGCCCATCGGTTAATATACATAACAACACGCGCTCAAAAAAATTATTACCAGCAACATGCTTCCTACGCTACTGAGTGGAACTTGTTGGATGTAGAAGAATGTCAACAACAAACCGGCAGCATTTGTAAGGTGGATGATTTGCGTTTGACATTACGCCCCGAGGGGATCCTTTATATTCGCTGGCCCGGCCCTAACGAACTAAAAGCAACCTTTGGCACCAACGAATTTGAATGCCGCCCCGCGTCCACTTGTGAGAAAATAGAACAAATTCAAAAAAAGCGCCTGGAAGAGAAAAACCGCTAAGCGAATTTCCCCCGGCTTCAAATCCCGACGCCTCCCCCTGGGGATTTGCCTTCCGGTCATTTTACTAACGTAAAATGCCTGCAGGCCGGGCTCGCGGTACTCGCCTTTGCCTTCGGCAAAACTCGTACATCGCTGCGCCTTTCAAATCCCGACGTGGCCTGAAGCAGTTCAGGCCACTCCACTCTCTGCCAATTAAAAAAGCACCCGTTTGGGTGCTTTTTAACTGGCGGAGAGGGAGGGATTTGAACCCTCGAAACCTTGCGGTTTACAGGTTTTCGAGACCTGCTGTTTCAACCACTCACACACCTCTCCAATTACACCGTTGCCGAGTGGCAGGCGCGGGCATCTATTCTCATTATAGCAAATTGTCACTTCAGCCGTCACGTGCACAAAAAAGGCCCAACCGAAGTTGGGTCTTTTCAACATTACAATCGTTAACGGGATGCCAATTCTTCGCAACGCCTACGGGTAAGATTGTCGGTTGTTTGGCAAGTCAACTTTCCGTTTAAGTCAATGGTCATGGTGTAGGGGTTGGCCGTGCCCGTGCGCCGCGCGACAATGGACTGCCCCGCCAGCTCATACGTAAAATCTTTCGCTACACACGTTTTGGAATCGGCCTGTACGGAACAGTTAAAACGGATACCCAGTTGATCCCATCCGGTGGCAGGGGTCCTATTATCGGTCATGTAAATTTGCTGTGCATTTTTAGCATCTTGCAAAACGCTATAGGCCTGTGCCATGTGGGCTCTTTCCATGGCCATCACGTATTGCGGCAACGCAATAGCGGCCACAATTCCCGCAATCAGAAGCACGAAAAATACAACAAACCCAATAGCAATCGCCACGGCACACCCTTGTTTTTCTTCGGGCTTGGTGTCCATTACTAAACAGTTGGCCAGCAGGTCATGCAAGCATTGTCTCTTCTCCGTCCAAAAGCACATCAAATACCCGATACACAACGTAATTCCTGATAAAATCATCCCGGCATAGCGTCCTAACGAGCGCAAGAAGGAAAGGCGCTGACCGTTCAAATCGGTCACTTTGAGGCCCAGCATTCTTTTGCCGATGGTGGCCTGCCAGGAAGTAGATTCCGGCCACACGTAGTAGAATATGTAGACAACCAGTTGTACGATCAGTCCAACGACCGCTCCTGTTAACACGGTGGATAGAGATGCTTCATCGGGTTTAGCAACGCCACTCAATCCCATACCAATTCCTATCATTAAGCCAATGATGTTTGCAAGAACAGAGGCAATAATAGAATAGATAATGTTGTCAATGATAAAAGCAGCCGCTCTTTTCCAAAAACTTGCGTAATTCATACATTCTCCTATAAGTTAATCTTACAACCCCCATAGTATAACACTTTTTAGATGATATGGCTACCCCAAAGACCTATATTGGGCCTAAGCCTTTTGGCCTATTTACAATTTCCCTCTTTTTATGGAATGATGTAAGGTAGAAGGGTATCTTTACACCCTAATAAATCAAGTAAAAGGAGTGCAAAATGCGCAAAATTAGTTTATTAGTAGCCTTAAGTTTAGTGACCGGAATTTGCTATGGTCAAAGCTCAATTGTTAAAGGAGCCAGTCGTATTCACGTTCCTAAAGTAGTCCGTTTTCAACAACCTGTACAACCCATCACCTCCGCGGGAATAAAAATTGCTCCCTTTACAAGTAAATCCACTCTTATAAGCGGTCCCCGCTTACAGCGCTTGGTGCTCAATTACCGCAATCAATATACTATTGATGAGTTGTCCAAACGGTTGTTGCCGTTAACTTCCGCCAACCGCTCCGGCGCTAACACAATCACTTTTTCGGGCCATTATGTTCCCAATGTTGAAGGACTTAAACTGGAAGCCCAACGCTACACCAAGCCGGAATTTCAATCCTCTTCCACCCAAGCCATCCAGGATATGTTAGTCCGGGCGGTCCGGTCCAAGGACGGCTTTGGTGTCATCAAGGCCTATGAATACAACGATGCTTTGCCAGAGCCGATGATGACCATGTTTGTATTGGACCCCACCACGTATGAATGGACAAAGTACCCGGGTGTAGAAAACATCCAAGTTCATCAAACAGGGGCCGTACAAATTCAAAAATCCGGCAATCAGCGCAAACCCATTCAAACCCCTTTTGGGCAATTGACTCCTGCTCAATATACCGTGCTTTCTACCGACGGTGGGAAAACGGGTATATTGGCATATGAACAACAAGACGTCTACAACATCTATGCCGCCCAAACCCACCTCAACGAACAAAACACCATGGTGGACAGAGAGAAACCTTTCTACATCCAATTAACCACCAAAGGGGAACCGGTAGCGCTGCCGCAAGAAGCCGCTGATGTGTTTAATATTCAGGCCGCTTATGCGGATTATGAATTGAAATTTGCCGCTTATGAAGGGGCACCACTTTTCTCCACGGTACAACAGGTAGAAAACTGGTTGAAAAGCCAATCCGGCAAATAATGATTTAAGTTGCCAATTCGAAAAGGAGCGCCCCAAACGCTCCTTTTTTTTGCCACAAGGCCCAGGTGCTTTTAGGTCCAAAGGCCCTTGCGTATAACACACCCTAACAAGTACTTACCCACGCCGGGTTTATCCACCGCAATCACCTCACCTTTACCGAACAAGTGCAAGACCGTATCGTTCCCACTCAAAAATAACAAAAGCCCCGCTTAGTAGCGGGGCTTTTTAATGCGTTGCTAAATTTATCGCTTGAGCCAACGCCAAAACGCATCCTCAAAGGCGGAAATGCTGTTATAGCGGTAGGCCCTTGCCAAGGCCTTCTCAACCGAGTATGGCTCATACACCTGCTTACCGCGGGAATCCTTCACCAAAAACCCGGTGGACGGGTTGCGTACCGGTTCCCCCTGGGAAATTAAGCGGGTAAATTGCTCAAATTGCATCCGGTTAGACGGGGAAGACCCCCCGCCCGGGTTGAGTAAAAAGCGCACCATTAAATAGGCCTGCAAGTACCAATTTTGAAGTTTATCTTGTCCTTCGGCCGCTTCCAGCGAACCTTCCTGCATAAATTCTTCAAACGGGATAAGGCGTACGGGTTTGCCATGGCGCGGGCCGGTGGGGCCGCCCCGTTGGGAAATTGGCACAAACGGTTTGGGTTGATAGCCGCGGCCAAACATCGTGTTCGAGCCGAACGTTGCCATTTGTGTTTTTGGGTCACGCTCAAAGCGCAGGGTGCGGTAGTCGTGGTCCCACGGGCCACCGCGTCGGCCGACCCCGGTAAACATTTGATCTTCCACCAATACGGCTAGCCCTTCATCCAGCCAGGTAGGGGTCATGATGCGCCCGGTGTTATGCTTATCAAAAAACTGTTGGGTAAAAATGTGCGTTAATTCGTGTGAGAAGACTTCCTTTAGTTCTTGCGCGCGCCCGGGTTCGTCATAGACTACAATTTCCCCCCGCGTAGGGTAAGCAATGGCGCGGTTCCAGGCCTTGGCCTCCGGCTCGTAGCGCAGGTATGAATTATGGTCCTGATACACAAATGCGCGCACGTTTTGGCTCATCATCCACGGGATAAAGCGGCGCAAAGTTTCATAGGAGCTTTCAAACGTAAGTGGCATATTGGCCGAGCCAATAGTGCTGGTTGACTTTTGCGTGTAAATGGTAAAATGGGTACTTTTGGACGGGGTCCACTCCACCCCGGGGCGAAAAGCATTTGGGTTAAACGCTTTGTTGGCCGCGGGCACCTTTGATGGGCGGTTTTTGGCCGCGGAAGGCGGAATTATCCGCCCGGCAGACTGGGTTTCTTCGCGGGATTTTTCCAACATTTTAAGCGCATATTCCAGTTCTGCGTCAGCGGCATCTTCTTCGGTAGAAGGTTCGGGCTCGCTCTCAACGGTAGTGGGTGTTGCGGTTTGCGTAGATGCTACCGTAGGCACCACAGGCCCCGTTTTACGCAGTTTTTTAGGCGCGGGCTTGGCTGGTGCCACCTGTGTCTGCACGGAGGTATTTACCCCACCGATGTTTAGCGGCATATCCAACGTGTTGGCTCCGGTGGCAGGTTGCGCAACAGTAGCCGTGGGTGTAGAAGTTACCGTTGGCTTTGGCTTGGGTACCGACGGAATTTTAGGAGGTTTAGAAGACGGCTTGGCAAAAGGCGATTCTTTTTGTGCCGACTGGCGGAGCAAATCAATCGACGAAGCAGGCGCCGTAGCGGTGGTATCGGCTACTTTAATATTGGGGTCTATATCGCCGGAGGTTTGCGCCCACATCAGTGGCGCCCCCAACACCAATAAAACCCCAGTCATCCACGCACGTCGCATATTGTTCCTTGGTTATAAAGTCTTCACCGCGCCTTGAATGGTGTATTTTAAAGTGCACCCGTGTTTCTCGTCCGGCTTGTCTGTCGTGAATTCAGCTTTCACTTCGTAGGTACCCTCGCCGGTGTCAATCGTACAGGTATGTTCCTTTGCAGGACCTTCATCAAAAGCACAAGTATTCATATTTTGAATTATATCTTCTTTTGTGGTTCCTGACTCTTTCTCGGTATAGTAGGTGTCATATATCTGGGCCATGCAGGATTCAACAATCATTTGGGCCGACACCGTGCGGCGGTTTTGGCGGGCCGTGGACGTGCGGGACATTACCGCGCGCAAAATCATGGCGGAAAGCCCGGCCAACACAGCTGAAATAATCAAAACTTGTAACAGGGCAACCCCTCGTTTATTTAAACGCATCATACTTAGCTCCTACTCGTTGTAATTAATAGCATACCCATGTGGCAATACAAAAGTTTCATCTACAGTTTCTATCACAGGCGGGGTACCGTTACTACCCCCAACCATAACAACAAACTGCACCCGCACACGGGATACTACCTCTCCGGTGTCGCCCGTTGTTACATAAGGGGTAAAGGAAGGAGAGGTCATCACTCCATTCTTCATAACTTTACTAATATTCCCCATCCAAACTAGTCCTGTACCTACACCTGCGTAGTTGTACATGTGACCTGTAGAGCTGTCCGTAGCGGCGCGTTCTATCTGCTTGTAACTGTTGTTATAAAAATACGTTGCCTCCCACGTCCACACCCCCTCCGGCCCCAACAAATTGTCTGTATCCTTATCGTCCTCACCGATGTGATGCATCTTTATCAGGAAGCTATCACCAGGACCCGGAAATTCAACAACGTCCGAGGTGTTCAAATCATCCCGAAGTTGGCGCAACGCATATGATATTTGGTTACGCACAAGCGCACGGGTACGGCCGATGCCGCTTTCGCGCATGGCAGCCGTGGTAAGGGCAGCTAGGGCAAGACCAATCACCCCCACAATCATGGCGGCCAGTAACACTTCCATCAACGTAAACCCTTTTTTATTCTTCATAACTTATATCCATTACACGTAATTGAAAACTGAATCGTATTGTCGCTACGCCGCTGATACGAAAATGCACTCTGGTTTTTGTCACAAACCGGCGGCAACTTACAGCTAATATCATGCTCCCTTGTATCCAACGGCGTGCCGGTACACGTGGAGGAGTATCCATTTTCTGCGCAGCATAATCCTCCCCGCAATAAAGTAGGCACCGGCGGTTTGAGGGCATCGGCTATGCCCACATAGGCCTTTAAATCATTATTTGCTTTTTCAACAGCCAACGCCATTTCTTCACGCAACGTAGGTTGCAAATTTTGGCGCGAGGCCGACAGCAACACCCCAAACGCACCCCCTGCTACCAGGGCCAACAGCCCCAGCGCAATGACACCTTCCAACACGGTTACACCGGCTTTACCGGTTAATAGTTTTTTCATACTAGCACCCTTCCTTTATGCTGCCGTCCCGATAAGCGCAAAGGGTCTGCGCCTTGTACTTCCCGGCTTTAAACATCCCGGTTGCCTTGGCTAACCAAGGGGTATCTTCCTCAAACGGGTTGCTATTCACTTCAAACACATACGGCAAATCTGCAAAATCGTTCCGGGCCAGGTAACGACACCCAAACAATAGGTTTATAGCTACAGCTCTCGTAGCGGGGGTTGCCACCACACCATCCGCCCCTTTTTGCGGAGAACAGGACGTTGCAGAATACACAACCGTGCAACTCATCGTATCCTTACCGGAAGTTTTTGCGCTACCGCATATGGCGCCGTTGCTAGGCAAATATCCTTTGGTGTTTTGATAGTACGAACGCACGGCATCCGCCATTTTGCTTACATTGGCCTTGGCTCTGGAATGGTACACTTCGTCACGTACTTTGCGGATCATTGGTACCGCAAAGCTGGTCACTACTGCCAACACCAGTAGTACTGCCAAAATTTCCATTAACGTAAAACCGTGCTTATTCATAATTCCCTCTACTTAGTCAAGCATTGTTTAGTCGATTTCGTCCCCTTCATTTACAGACAAGGTATCCACCGTTTCTCCGTCTGTGCAATACCGGGTCTTGTGGTCCGGGCTCGTCCTTTTGGAACTTCTGCCTTGTACACACACCCACCCCATATGGGCAGTCCCTCTGTCATCATAAAACATAGCAAAATTACTGGAGTAGGTGTCCCCTTCCCGTACTTCTCTTGCGTATTGGCGGTACTCCAAATACCCGCAATTCACTAAATTTTGCAAACTAAGCGTTTGGTGGTTGCACGCTTCTTGAACGGGTGGATTCACTTGCCCCATGACTCCTTGCGGCCCATCCACCATGTCAGTAGGATCCGGATATTCACGCAGAAACCGTTTGGAAGCTCCCGCCACCACTTTGGCACGGGCAATAGCATCCTGCATGCGCACGTTAGAAGCCGTAGTGCGAAACGACGACATGGCAAACACCGCCAGCGTACCTATAATAACCGCCGCAATCAGTAATTCAAGTAGTGTAAATCCGTTTTTATATTGCATATACTTTTCTTTTCACCTGTTAGTTTGGGCAAGATGCATGTTTAATACGCGTTATTGTCTTATCATTAGCGCCCATCTTAGCTCCGTAAAAACACGCATTATCCGCATTTACCTTGTCATCCGGCAAACACATACAAAACTGTCCCCAACACTTATTATTACAAACCTCCGGACGATACCCATTATAGTTCAAATAAAACTCGTAATCGGTTTTCCCGTCAAAGGGCTCCATATACCCCCCGTTAAACATCACACTGGCAAAATGGTCAAACTTTTTAGCTGGGTCTTCCAAAATAAACTGCTTAATCGTTTTACCCGATGGTAGAGGATCCAACCCAACGGCACTTTTGGGCATATGGTAAAAAGAATTATATGAAAGGAAACCAGAAACAGTAGAAGATGCGGATCCCGGGTAATGATGCATGTCTTGCAGCAAAAGGACCGTTCCTGAGCCAAGCTCCATTAAAATCCCGGTGGCGGCTTCATATTTGGCGCGTTCTTTGGAGCGCTTATAAGCCGGCACGGCAAATGCCACAATAGTAGCCGCAATAACCAATACAAAAAGCATTTCCATTAGGGTAAAACCTTTTTTGTACATATACTCTCCTTACACCCTCTTTAAAGTATGGGGTACAAACGTCTATTTGTCAAGCGGAAATTTCCGGTTGATTAGCTGCCGATTTGGGACAGTTTGAAGATCGGCAAGAAAATAGACGCTACAATAATACCAATCAGCACACCGACGCTGATAATCAAAATCGGGTCGATTACCGCCGAGAAACGGGCAATAAACTGGTCCACGTTGTCGGCATAGAATTTAGACAGGGTTTGAATAATGCTGGGCAACTTACCGGATTCTTCACCCATTTTCATCATTTCCGTCATCAACCCCGGGAACACGCCGGTTGCCGCAAACGAATCGGAAATAGATTGCCCGGCAGCCACGTCGGCACGGACTTGTTTAAGCGCGTTTTGAATAATGATGTTGCCTTCAAACGATTCTTCCAATACGCCAATAGCGTTCAAAATCGTAACACCGCTGCGTAGCAAAGTGGCCAGGGTGGAAAGCATACGGTCGAAGTAAATGTTGCAGATAAACGCCCCAAAAATAGGCATCGACAAAATAAACGAGTGCCAGCGTTTTTTCCCGTTAGGGGTGTGGATGTAAAAGCGGAACCCAAAAATGAGCAGCAAGATGCTCAAAATCAACGCCACGGCGTGGTTGGTAATGATGCTGGATACTTTTAATACCGTCAACGTCAGTACAGGCAGTTCCAAGTTAAAGTCCTCAAAGATTTGGGCGAAGGTAGGCACGATCCCTACGATAAAGTAAATAAGCACGCCCACAGAGGCAAGAGTCAAAATTGCCGGATATGTAACAGCCGTAATAATTTTACCTTTCATCCCTTCCTGCGTTTTAGTGTAAACGGCCAGTTGCATCAAAGTTTCGGCAATTTGACCGCCCACTTCCCCGGCTTCCACCAAGGACAGCCACACATGGCTAAACGTTTTAGGATGTTGCGCCATGGCTTCATGCAACGATTGCCCACCCGAAATATCGTGCGCAATTTGCGTCAGCACCATCCCCATGGTAGGGTTAGCGGAATATTGCCCCAACAAAGCTACAGCGCGCACCAACGGTACACCGCCGGCAATTAACGTGGAAAGCTGTTCGGCAAAGAAGGCCAACACATGGCCGGGCACTTTGCCCCCTTTGCGCCGGGTAGCCGTTTCTTTTACGTTGGAAAAAAGCCCCCCCGTCGCTTCGGAGATATCCAACACTAAATAACCTTTATTTTGCAAAGCCATACGCAAACGGTCTTTGCTATCGGTGGTGTAGGAACCGGTGAAAACCTTCCCCTGTTCGTCTTTTACTCTGTATGTATATTTTGGCATAATTGACCCCTAACTACGGTGTTTATTCGTCCGATGTTGTAATACTTAAAATTTCGTCCACAGTGGTAATACCGCGGATGACCTTGTGCCAACCGTTTGCACGCAAGTTGAGCGCACCGGAACGGTTAGCCGCTTGACGCAGTTCAATTAAGTCCTGCGTTTTGTAAATGATGTTACGCATTTCTTCGGTCATGCGGTACACTTCGTAAATAGCGCGTCGGCCGCTGTAGCCCGTACCAAAACAACGCGGGCAACCCACGGCTTTAAAGAACGTCCACGAGTTTTTATCGCGCGGATTAAGGTGTCCCTCTTTAATAATACGGTCCAGGGTGGCGGCATCCGGGATGTGCGGCACTTTGCAGTGCGGGCACAACACGCGCACCAAACGCTGGGCAGCTACCAACGCTAACGAGTTGGCCAGCAAAAAGGGTTCCATCCCCATATCAATTAGGCGGGGAACCGCCCCCAACGCATCATTGGTGTGCAAGGTAGAAAGCACCAAGTGCCCTGTTAGAGCGGCTTTCAAACACGCTTCGGCGGTTTCGTTATCGCGGACTTCCCCCACCAGGATGACGTCCGGGTCCTGACGTAAGAAGGAACGCAACCCGGCGGCAAACGTAAGCCCAATGGCCGGTTTCACCTGCACTTGGCTAATCCCCGCCAGTTTGTATTCGACAGGGTCTTCCAACGTCATAAAGTTAAGCTCGGTGGTGCGAATAGAAGTAAGCACCGCGTTAAGCGTGGTAGATTTACCCGAACCGGTCGGCCCGGTCAAAAAGATAAGCCCGTGTGGCAAGTTGGCCGCATCCAAGAAGGCCTTCTTTTGGGCGGGTTCAAAGCCCAGCTTGTCGATGTTGAGTTCGCCGGTACCTTTATCCAAAATACGAAGCACCAGTTTTTCCCCATACACAGCGGGACACACAGACACACGGACTTCGATAGAACGGTTTTGGAAACGAATGGTAAAGCTTCCGTCCTGTGGCAAACGTTTTTCGGCAATATCCAATTTAGACAAAATTTTAATACGTGAAATAATGGCGTTTACGGCGTCTTTGGCAGGCGCAGGCCGTTCATACAAAGAGCCGTCAATGCGGAAGCGCAAGCTCACGCGTTCGTCAAACAGTTCCAAGTGAATATCACTGGTACGCTCGGTAATGGCTTGGCGCAAAATGGCGTTTACCTGTTTGACGTATTGCGAAGCGTTTGGGGCCATGCGGTCTAAATCGAGCACGCCGCTTACTTCAATGTCGTCATCGGCATTTTCATCCACTACGCCGCCGGTAATTTTTACCGTTTCATTGAGTACTTCTTCCAACAAGTTTTTGTTGGCATAAAAACTATCCATCACCGCCAACAACTGGGACTTGGTTGTAATAAACGGTTGCACTTGCTTGCCAGACATCATCTTGATGTTTTCAATCACAAACAAGTTGGTCGGGTCCAGCAAGGCCACCGCCAGGGAGTCATCCTCCACAAACAGTGGCACAACCATATTATCGCGGGCAAATTTTTCGGGAATAATTTCCTGTAAATTTTGTTCTTTTTCCGGTACTAAAATGCCGTTTTCTTTAGAAGCGTACGGAATGGCAAAATGCTTAGACAGGGCCATCGTTACCTGTTCTTCGGTAGCAAAGCCGGACTGCAAAATTGCGTCCGCCACCGATAGATTATTTTGTTTGGAGTGCAGTAAAATTTGTTTACGTTGCTCCGGGGTGATGGTCCCTTGATCTACTAGAATTTCGTCTATTTGTTTGGCCATTTCATAATCCTCTAACAGTTACAACACGTATCCCTGCCCCGGGAAAGGGCAGGGATACAAACTCACATTTACTCGGCCAAAATGGTCGGCGTAATAAAGATGACTAAGTCGGTCGTGCTCTTGGATTTAGAGCGGCTGGTGAATAACCATCCCAATATCGGGATATCACCCAACAGCGGTACTTTGCGGGTTTGGTCGGTTTCGCGTGAGCTGAGCAACCCACCGATAACAACCGTTTGTCCGTTTTTCACACGTACCAAGGTAGAAGCGGCACGGGTGGTGGTATCGAGCGAGAAGTCAAACCCGGAGCTGACCACATCGGAGTAAGAAGGTTGTACAAACAAGGTAACGTACCCTTCGCGGTTTACCTGCGGCGTTACTTTTAAGGTCAACCCCACGCGTTTACGTTCGGCAGAGGTTGTTTGCGTAGCCGTAGCGCTGGTGCTGCCGGTATCGGTAATCGTTTGGCCGACGGTAGCATCCGTAGAAGTGGTAATGGTGGCTTCTTTGTTGTTAAGAGTTACCACTTTGGGTTTACCTAAGTATTTGGCTTCCCCGCGGGTCAACAACGCTCTAAGCACAATGTTAAACGCAGAAAGGTTCAATATACCGGCCTTCATGTTACCGGATTCGGTGCTAGTGTTCCCAGAAGACGATGTCGATTCGTTTTCGTCATCTTCAACTTCTTGGTAGCTGGGGAAAATCCAATCCCATCCGTGCAGTTTTCCGTCACCTTTAGAAGTTTTGCCATGGAAGAACGACGAATACAAAGAACGTTGCGGGGCTTCCACAGAGGCCAACACACCGCCGCTGCCGCCGTATTCAAACCCAACGCTAAGACCGCTGGTTTTGCTGACTTCCACAATTTGGGCTTCAATCAAAATCTGTGGCGGTTTGATGTCCAACTCGGCCAAGATGTTTTCAATTTGCGGGAAAACTTCCGGCACGTCGGTAATGATGAGCTTGTTGGTACGCGGGTCCACCGCAATTTTACCAACGGAAGAAAGCATGCTGCGCACAATATCGGTAATATTGGAAGCACCGGAATAGGAATCGTTGCCTCTGGAGCTGCCCCCAATGGGATCGCCCACCCCGGAGTAGGAAGAACCGCTGGATACATCTTGCGGCATTAAGCTATTAAATTCGCCTTGACCGTTTTCGCCGGTACCATGCAAAGAAATATAGCTAAGCGTATAGATTTTGGTAATGGTATCGGGTGCATCGTTGGAGCGTTTGGTTACTACGTAGCTGTCGCTCTTACCGATACGTTGGTAGGCCAGCCCGTGTACACGCAGCAAGGTGTCCAACGCTTCGCGCACGGTCACGCGGGTTAAAGAAGCCGTAACTTTTTTATTCGAGAATTCCTCGCTCATAATAAAGTTAATCTTGGCTTGAGCAGTAATGCTGTTTAAGAAATCCGATATCTTTACATTAGCTACCCGGATGGATACAATTCTGTCTAGCGGAGACTCTTGTTCTACTTCTTTGTAAAGTTCCTCCGCGGCAGTGGTGGTTGCTCCATTATTTACCATAGCAACCGTGTTATCGCTGGGGAGCATTTGCCGTTCTTGTTGTGCTACGGCATTGTTTGCAAGCCCCAAGGTAAGCACGCTTGCGAATACTACAACTATACGTTTTGTCATCATTCCTCCTATGTGAGTTTACTACAAAAGTGCGTTTACAGCTTTAACTTCTTTACAAATCGTTGTCCTTTGTACAGGAAGGTTACCGAGTCCGACCCTACGGCCACAATTTTGGCACCTTCTTTTCCTACATAATACGTATTACCAATGGTGTAGAGTTTCCCCCCAATTAACACTTCTTTGTCAATAATGCCGCCAATTCTAATTTTATCGCGAATGAGCATCGACGGGTCTTTTAATAACATCAGTTCCCACTGACGTTTACGTTCGGCTTCTTCGCGTTTGCGGCGTTCTTCGTCTTCTTTGCGTTTGCGCTCGGCTTCCAGGGCGGCCAAGCGTTGTCTTTCGCGGCTTTCCAACAACAACAAATCATCCGGCGAAAGCATCGGGTCACGCGTTTGCGTGGGGTTGAAAGATACTTTTACTTTTTTTACTCCCCCGGCACTGCGCCCGGCCATTTGCGCGCGAAGGTTCAGCCCGGTTAAACCGACCAACCCCGCCAGTACCAAAATGAAAGTTGCTTTGCGGTTATTTTGCATTTGCATTCTCCTGCGTAGCCGAGGCTTTTTGGGCGGCCAGTTCTTTGATGCGTTTATCATAATCTTTAAACAACTTCGGCGCATATTTTTCCTTCGGGAAAACGGTATTAAAAGTTACGTTGACGGAGTTTTCACCCAACTGGTTAGGGTCATTTAGTTTATTGATGGTTAAATTTGACACGCGCAAAAACGCATCCCCGCTTTCAATATCCGCTAAAAATTGGCCGATTTGGTTAAACGGTTTTTGGAAAGTAACCTCTTGCGTAACAACCGTAGAACTTCCTTCCGTTTTTTCTGTCGAGTTGCCGTTAATGTTTCCGTCAATTTTATGGTCGCTAAACGCTTTCATCAGCGTTTGCAACATCCATTCGTTCTTCTTGGAAATATCCGGGAACAACGGCTCCAACAACAGCAAGCGTTCTTTGTTGGCCAGGTACTCATCCTGATTGCTTTGCTGCATGGAAATAGCCGCCATCTGGTCGGCGATTTTATTTTTTTGCTCGGTCAATTTCCCCAGCAAAAAGCGCACGCCTAAAAATACCAACAGGATAACCACCAACTGCTTTACAAACAGTTTAAAGTTTCCTTCTTCAAAGACCGCTTGTATATCTTTGAACCCTTGTTGAAGTGCGCCCACTTTGCCCGTGTTGCCCGGTTTAGCAGCCGCCGGATCATTGGCGGGACGCTTCATAAAACGTTGTTTTAAACTCTCTAAATCTAACGGCATTTTTACCTCTTACTGTCTGCATTGCAAGACAATGTAAATTTAGTTTCCGGTGTAAAACCAGGGCGGCGTTTCTCCCCACCCGATTGTTGATAGCGAATCGTAGCGTTGCGGCACAGGGTAGCCAATTCAGGTTGTTGGACGATAGAATCCCTAAACCGTCCGCCGATAATTAAATCTTCTCCACTTTCTTTACCGGAAGCAATCGATCCGGCCAATTCCAAAGATTCCCCCGCTTTAGCCGAGGCAGGGAACGGGGCCGTATAGGTTAGGCGGGTCAACCACACATTGGGTTGCATGGCGTTTGCCACACCCACTAACACAGGGGTCGCCAACGACGAATCGTTATACACCCGCGCCAACGTTTGATTTTGGGAACTGATATTAGCCAAGTTGGCCTTTAATTGCGTGGAACTTAACCCTTTAAAATCTTCCAACGTGTTTTTGGCTGCAGCTCGCTGTTTTTGGAGCTTATAGTTGGCAGAGAGCATTCCTAAATATCCCTTGCCCAACACCAACAACATCACCACTACCGCCAACGCGGCAATTTTCCACATCGTTAAGCTGGCGTTAAATTCGTAGGCACTTAAGCGGTTGCCTTTGGTAAAGTCAATATCCGGCACTTTTTGGTTGAAGAATTTACCGCTGGCACCGATAGCCGCCATTTCGCCGGCGGATTTAGTTTCAATGCCAAACACTTCTTTTAAATCCCACTGACGGACCGGTTTGCGGGCATCCGCTTCCAACGCGGCACGCCATTGGTCCATACGGTATCCCATAATAACGGCTTCTTCAAACGGATCGCGTTCTAATTGCTTGGCAATAAATTCACTGCTGTTGGTAACTTCAAAACGTCTGCGTTCCGCCGGCAACGAACCCGATATTTCCACCTCACGCCCGAGGATCGGCACATTTCCGTTTACAAACACAAAGCTGGCACGCTCTTTGCCGAAGAACGAATAAATGCGTCCGCCTTGTCCCACGGCTTCTTTGTCATTTTCCGCAAATACACGCCCTAAAGACAGGCAATCCGGCTCGACGGATACCAATTCCAACCCGAGCGATTTCAACCCTTTTTTCAAGCGTTCGATAATTGTTTGGGTGGTCATGGCAAAAACAACACCCAAGCGTTTTTGCTTGGTAGCCGCGGTTTCAAATTCGTAGACGTGATAGGCAAACGTGGCTTTATCAAATGAAAAATGGATGTATTTGCGCGCTTCGTTGGGGAC
>JBGUMP010000016.1:0-7229 GCA_045116875.1 Elusimicrobiaceae bacterium
AGCACATTGGACCCAAACGGACCTAGGTATTTTTTCTACTTCAAATTAGGTCCAAAGGCCCTTTTTTCTTACACCACTAATTACTATAGTATAAGTGTAGTAAGAACAATTTGAATTTCATCCCAAACCGCTGTAGTCCCAAACCCTGCTACAGCGGTTACCCCTTTTATATAAGCGCATATTGACGTCAAAATGCTATAATACAACTATGAAAAAACCCCGTATCAGTTTATTTATTATTGCTAAGAATGAAGCCCACCGCATTGCGGCGTGTATTTTAAGTGCGCGCGATATCGTCAACGAGGTTATTGTGGTAGATTCCAATTCTACCGACAAAACCGCCCTTGTCTGCAAAGAATTAGGCGCCCAAGTATATGCCCGCGAGTTTGACGGCTTTGCCAATCAAAAGAATTTTGCACTGTCTAAAGTATCTGGGGAGTGGGCACTTAATTTAGATGCAGACGAACAATTAAGTCCGCAACTGCGTGAAGAAATTTTGCAAGCCATTACTGACGAGAACACATCCGGTTATTACTTACCTTTCTGCAATTATTTCCTTGGCAAGAAAATGCGCTTTAGCGGCCTTGGCAAAGAAAAGCACCTACGTCTGGTACGCACCAAACAAGCGCATTACGTAGGCGGGCTGGTACATGAGGGGTTGGAAGTAAATGGCCGCTTGGACACACTTAAAAATCCTATCAATCACTTTTCATATGAAAGCATTGAAAGCTACTTTACCAAATTTAATAAATACACTACTTTAGCCGCCCAGCAAATGCACCAAAACAGCAAGAGGTTCTGTTTGCTTAAAGTATTGCTGACATTACCTTTTGAATTCTTTAAACGCTACCTGCTTAAACTAGGTATTTTAGACGGTATGCGTGGACTATTGTGGTCTTCATTTTCCACCTATTACGTGTATGTAAAATACATGAAACTATGGCACCTGGAACAGGAGTCTAAATGATTCTCGTATGCGTGTTACTCATTGTATTGGGGCTAGTGTATTTTGCGTGGAAATATCCCAACTTGCGCAAGGCCTGGTTCTTCCCGCCGCGCAAAGGGTTGGTGACGCTGATGTACCACTTCATTGGTGAAGTTCCCTCCCCCGATCAGTTCGCCTTCACCATTTCCCAAGAACACTTTATTAAGCAACTGGATTTTTTACAAGAACATGGCTATACTTCCATTTCTACGCAGGATATATTACACGCTTATCAAACCGGCCATACGCACATGCAAAAACCCGTTCTGCTTACATTTGATGATGCCACGCAAGACCATTACACGGTACTCTTTCCTATTTTAAAAACTCACAAGGTGCATGCCTTGATTTTTGTGATTACGGATTTTGTAGGCAAGCCCGGCTATATGACCTGGCAACAAATGCAAGAAATGCAACAAAGCGGGCTCGTGGAGTTTGGCTCACACACGTGTTCCCACCGCCGGCTGCGCGAACTGCCGCAAGAACAAATCATCCAAGAAATTACACAAAGTAAAAAAGTGTTAGAAGAAAATTTACACCAACCCATCCACTGCTTTTGTTATCCGTTTGGGGCAGGTGCTTTTGATAAGCATGTACGTCCACACGTATTACAAGCCGGTTATACATTGGATTTTAGCACCAAACGCGGAATTAATCCGTGGCCGTGGCGTGGGCATAAACCCATTTTACGTGCTTTTCCGCGCGGGGGCGAAACGCTGTGGGATTTTCATTTAGAATTAACGCGAGGAAGAAGCCGTCTATGAAATCTTTTCTCCCGGTCCTAGTGTTTGACAGAATTGGTAAAGCCCCAACGCGCACAGCCGGGCGTTGGACGTCCACGCGTGCGTTGGAAAAATGGTTCATACGCTTGCAAACTTACGGGTATCAATCCGTATCTATGACCGATTTACAGCACCTGCCATCACAACCGATTTTACTTTTGTTTGTAGGTGGGTATCAATCATTCTACACGGAAGTTTTCCCATTACTTAAAAAGTACAATTTCCGCGCCACCTGTGCGTTGGCTGTGGACACTTTGGGCACGTATAATTCGTGGCAAGACCCACACCAAGAGCCATGGCAAAACGTACTTACCGCAGCGCAAGTAAAAGAGTTGGCGCAAAGCGGTCTGGTGGAAATAGCTACGATGGGATTAGACGGAAAAAATATTTCTTCCTTGCCGCCTCAGCACGCTCAGCAGGAAATAGCAGAATCGATTTACCGACTCAAAACATTACACCAGCTCACACCTAAAGCCATTGTATTATGGCCCGGCACACGTTGCAAAGATTTTTCACTTCTAGACGAATTGTCACTGCCTATCATTTCCGGCAAGTGCGGAGCAAACACGTCCGCAAAATCCCCCCTGCGCGTGCTACACCCCACATGGTTTACACGGATACGTTTGCGTTTTCACCGTTAATTTAGACAAAAAAATCCCCCGCACAACTAGCGGGGATTTTTTTTTGCAGAAAATATTAAGATGGGCAAGTATCACTATCGCCTACAGAATTACAAACATAGCCGGCATTAGCCGCCATGTTGCAAAATTCATGGGTACCGGCTGGGTTGTTACAGCTTTTAAAAATAAATCCGTCCCGGAAAACATACACTCTCAATACTCCGCCTTGGTATTTTCCGTTCGCCCTTATGTAGCTCATGGCCTTTCCTTCTCCGTGGCTTATGCCATCTTGTATTTGTATGGCTCCGGTAAGGATTCTTACATCTCCCCAAATAGTTGAACTAGCCCCCCGGACATTTACATCCCCAAGGGCGTTCAGTTCTTCCAACGTATTCGCAAACCGTCCATGTGTCATGTAGAGTACGCTTTGAGCGCGGGCAATATCCCCCAACGATTGCATAGCTTCACTCATGCGGGCGCGCTCCACCGCTTTGGTATATTGCGGCAAGGCAATGGCCGCCAAAATGCCGATAATCAACACCACTACCAACAACTCTATTAACGTAAATCCACTCTTGCAATAACGGTTATGCATTTTACATAATCCTCATATTCAAATTGAAATACTCAATTTATTATAGTATTAAAAACAAAAAACACAGTCAAGTTCTTCGCACTTGAAAACACCGGCCACCCAATGGTGACCGGCATTACAAACAAAGCAAGTTATTTTTTAAGCTCTAACACGGCATCAATTAGGCCGTATTCTTTGGCTTCTTGCGCGGACATATAATAGTTGCGTTCACTGTCGTGACGGATTTTTTCTTTATCCTGTCCGGTGTGATGCGCCAAGATGTCTAGCAGGTGTTCTTTGTTTTTGTGCAATTCTTGCGCTTCGATTTCAATATCGGTCACTTGACCGGAAATTCCGCCGCCCCAAATAAGCGGTTGATGGATCATAATGCGCGCATGCGGCAATGCATAGCGTTTTCCTTTAGAACCGGCTGCCAACAACACTGCGCCAAAACTCATGGCTTGGCCCATACAAATAGTAGTGATGGGAGCTTTGATAAATTGCATGGTATCGTAAATTGCTAAACCCGCCGTCACCATACCGCCGGGAGAGTTAATGTAAAGGTTGATTTCCCGGTTTGGGTCGTCCGCATCCAAGTACAAAAGCTGGGCGATAATCATATTGGCGCTGGCGGTATCTACTTCGCCTTCGCGGCCGCCTACAAAGATAATACGGTCTTTTAAAAGGCGGGAGAAAATATCATATCCAACATTCTTTTCAATAATTGTAGGTATAATCATACCTATATTATAGTTTATTGCCGCAAATTGCGCAAAGCTTCCCCCTTGCAGTTAGGCCCAAGGGCCCAGTGGTAATTAGGTCTAAAGGCCCTCGTTTTTCCCGTACAAACGTTTTATACTACTAGTAAGACTATCACACTAAGGAGAAGACCTATGCAACTAAAAAAATGGTTCGTATCGTTGTTGGCTGTAGCTGTAGCGTCCGTGTCGTTTGCTTTACCTGCCCCGATTGAAGATAATGATCCGGCAGCCAATTTGTTTGAGCAATATATGCCACAAATTGAAGAAATGAACAAAATGTTCGATTCCAAAATTTTACCGCCCTTAAAAGAAATGTTGAAACTGGCGCAAGAAGTTGCTTCCAGTGACCAAACCGAACTTACCGCACAACAAGAAAAAACTTGGAACACCAACCAGGAACAAGTACTAAAGGCACTGCGCGACTTTGTAGAACCGTCCGTTAAAGAAGTGGACCTGGCACAATTTAGTAAAATGTTAAAACAGTTGGGTGCTATGGAACAATCCGCCGCAGATTTGACACAAGAAGATTTTGTCAACATGATGATGAGCATGACGGCTTTAAGCGCCATTATGCACTTTGAAATGGAAGGATTGCTCACACCGGAAGAAATTGAACTGGCTAACGTTTTATTCTTCTCGGATGCCGAAGCCCAATAGCAAGGAGAATTATAGATTTATGCATACTTCACACTGGACGTTATCGATTTTACTAGCAGCCTGTTGTACTCTACCGGCTACGGCAGATGTATTGGGGACCCCAAAGTCCGCACGCAAGTTACCTAAAGCCCGTCCCTATCACTTGCTACTTACCAAAGATACACAAGCAAAAGCGCGTGCCAAACGGTTGGATGAAAAAATTGAGCGCCACGTTAAACAAACTACACTTCAAGCGGCACAAGCCATCAATAACAACGCGCAAAAGCAGTCCACTTGTACCTGCAAGGGGCCCACTTCTGCCAACCAGCAAGAGCGCTCGGAACTGGAACAACAACAATTGAGGGACTCCTGGACCCCGGAAAGCGGCCTACCGTTCCCCATGCCAAAAGATGAGCCGACCCTAGCGCCAAAACCACAATCCAATGCCTGTCAATGCAAAGCATATAATACGTTGGAAGAGCCGGAGTTATACCACGCAGAAGAACAATTACAACACATCCGCGATACACAAGACCCTAATGCAACGCTTGACAATCATCCGGAGTTATTACCAACACAAAACGCTTGTGCTTGCAAACATTGCAAAACCCACACCAAATAAGTTGAACATCTTCTCCTAAAACTCCCGCACTTTGCGGGAGTTTTCTTTTATACACGCAAAAAAGGTACAATAAATGAAGTATTTAAGTAAGGAGAGCATCCCATGTACCAACGCACCGCCGAAGAAAAAGAAAAAATCAAACAGATTTTAAAACTGGCCGAACAGAACAACATTCAAATTTTAAAACTTTGGTTTGTAGATATTTTAGGTAAACTAAAATCTATTTCCGTTTCCTACCGGGAATTTGAATACGCCATGACCGAAGGCATGGGGTTGGATGGCTCATCCGTAGAAGGGTTTGCGCGTGTGTGGGAATCCGACCTGGTAGCCGTGCCAGACCTAGACACATTTCAAATGTTCCCGCCCGAGTTTACCGGTGCTCCCATTGCCCGCTTTTTTTGTGACATCAAAACCACTGACGGAAAACAGTTTGAAGGGGACCCGCGCTACATTCTAAAACGCAATTTGGCGGAAATGAAAAAAGCTGGGTTTGACCAATTTATGGTTGGCCCGGAACTGGAATATTTTTACTTCAAAGATGACAAACATACCGATCTTTTGGACAGTGCCGGCTATTTTGACACTATTCCGCTGGACCGTTCCTATGCCATTCGACGTCAAACTATGCAAATGCTCGAAAAATTAGGCATCCGCGTGGAATATTCTCACCACGAAGTAGCCCCCTCCCAGCACGAAATCGATCTGCGCTACGATGAAGCCATGAAAATGGCCGACCAAGTCATCACCTACCGTACGGTGGTTAAACAAGTAGCCGCGGCCAACGGTGTGTATGCTACGTTTATGCCCAAGCCCGTGGCTAAAATCAACGGCAGCGGAATGCACGTACACCAATCGCTTTTCAAAAACGGCTCCAACATGTTCTTTGACGGAAAAGATCCCCTTTATCTATCGCAAACCGCCCGCCAATACATCGCGGGGATTTTGGCGCACGTCAAAGAAATTTGCTCCGTTACCAACCAATGGGTAAATTCCTACAAGCGTTTAGTACCCGGGTATGAAGCCCCCGCCTACATCGCTTGGGGCCGCAAAAACCGCAGCACGCTGGTGCGTATCCCGCAAGTCAAAATCGGCAAGCCCAACGCTACCCGCATTGAGTGCCGCTTCCCGGATCCGGCCTGCAACCCGTATTTGACCTTTGCCGTTATGTTAGGCGCTGGGCTGGACGGTATCAAACAAAAGCTCCAAGTCCCCCCCATTACCGAAGAAAACATTTTCCGCATGACCAAAGAAGAACGTGCCAAGCATCAAATTGACACACTCCCGGCGTACTTGTACGAGGCCATTAATTATACGCGCCAATCGGCACTGGTCAAAAAAGTATTGGGTGAACACACGTTCGAAAAGTTTATTGCCAACAAAGACATTGAATGGGAATGTTACCGCACCCATGTATCCAGCTATGAACTGGAGCGGTATTTGTCCACACTGTAAGCATTGTCATTGTGGGCTTAAACCGAAAGTCCCCTCTTACTAAGCGGTTTTCAAGTTCCCCCCGAAAATGATATAATAATGGCATGCTGGATTACGTCCAGTTTTGCGTGTATTTCATGCAAACCGCTTTAGATTAAACAAGGAGACTTCTCTATATGGCTAAATTAGTTGCTATGGACGGCAACACAGCTGTGTCCCACGTCGCCCATGCTACCAACGAAGTAATTGCTATTTACCCGATTACGCCTTCTTCCACGATGGGCGAAATCTGTGACGCCAAAAGCGCCAAAGGCGAAACCAACCTCTGGGGCAATGTACCCTCGGTGAATGAACTGCAATCCGAAGGCGGTGCTTCCGGTGCGGTACACGGTTCTTTAGTAGCCGGCGCCTTGACCACCACCTTCACCGCGTCACAAGGTTTACTCTTAATGATCCCGAACATGTACAAAATTGCGGGTGAATTAACTCCCACTGTATTCCATGTGTCTGCCCGTGCCATTGCCACAACGGCACTTTCTATTTTTGGTGATCATTCCGATGTAATGGCCGTGCGTCAAACCGGTTGGGCGATGTTATGCTCGGACAATCCGCAAGAAGCCATGGACATGGCCTTAATCGCTCAAGCCGCCACGTTGCGTGCTCGCGTGCCGTTTGTACACTTCTTTGATGGGTTCCGCACCAGCCACGAACTCAACATGGTGGAACCCTTGACCAAAGAGCAAATGAAAGAAATGATTTCGGACGATTTAATTGCCGCCCACAAATCACGCGGCTTAAACCCGGAGCACCCCACCGTG
>JBGUMP010000017.1:0-12461 GCA_045116875.1 Elusimicrobiaceae bacterium
GTTATGACGAAAAACCTGTACTAAAAAACTTGGATTTACGCATCGAGCCGGATGACCGCATTGCCCTGTTGGGCGCAAACGGAAACGGAAAATCTACACTTGCCAAAATTTTATCGCACCGGTTGCTCTTAATGTCCGGTAAAATGACAACGGCCAAAAAAATGAAAATTGCCTATTTCTCCCAACATCAAACGGAAGAGTTGGACGTAGAAAAAACGCCATATGAAATGCTCAGTGCGCAAATGCCTTTGTCAACGGAAACGCAAATCCGTGCCCAGTTGGGTGCTTTTGGGCTTAATAAAGCTAAAAGTGATACCTTGATTGGCAGTTTGTCCGGCGGGGAAAAATCCCGCCTGCTTTTGGCCCTTATCACCAAAGATGCCCCACATTTGCTTATTTTAGATGAACCCACCAACCACTTGGACATTCAATCGCGTGCGGCACTCATAGAGGCCCTCAATAATTACGAAGGGGCGGTGGTGCTTATTACGCACGATTTACACGTCATAGAACTTACGTGTGATACCTTGTGGATTGTGCGCCGTGGCACTTGCCAAACATTCACGGGCGATTTGGAAGATTACAAAGCCCAACTCCTTAAAAACAATGACCGCAACGACCTGGCCAGTGATAAAATGACTTCTAAAGAAGCCCAGCGTAAAGCTGCGGCACAACGTCGTGCACGGGTAGCCCCACTGAAAAAAGAAATCCGTAAACTGGATGAAAAGATTGAAAAATTAACAACGCGTAAATCGACGTTGGAAGAACAGCTGCTTACCCAATATTCGGCCGATAGCAGTATTGAACTGGCGTTGTTAAATGATGAGTTAAAAAAGACGGAAGAACAGTGGCTTGCGTTAAATGAAGAAATGGAAAATTTACTGACGGAGGAAGGATGAACGTATTTAGCACGCTTCCGGTTTTTTTACAAGACGCATTGAAACGGATGTTGATTGTGCAGCCCACACCTGTGCAAGCACGTGCCTTGCCTTCGGCTTTAGCCGGAAAAGATGTCCTGGGAACAGCGCAGACCGGAACCGGGAAGACGCTGGCATTTCTGCTTCCGTTGGTGGTGCATTTGATGGCACATCCACAGCAGGATGGGTTGATTCTTTCTCCCACGCGGGAATTAGCGGAACAAATTTTAAGAGAGTTGGAAAAACTAACGCAAGATTTGCCAGCTGCCCTGATTATTGGCGGGGATAATATCCATAAACAATACGCTGCCCTGCGCCGTAAGCCACGTATAATTATTGCCACTCCGGGCCGGTTGATAGATCACATGAGTCGCAAAAGTATCAATCTTTCTCGCGTGCGTTTTTGGGTGTTGGATGAAACGGACCGCATGTTGGATATGGGTTTTATTGACGATATGCGCCGGATTGCAGCGCAATTACCCACGCCTCGCCAAACCCTGTTGTTTTCGGCTACGCTTCCTAAAGAGATTGTGTCTCTGGCGCGCGAATTTTTAACCGATCCTGTGCGGGTGCAAATTGGGGGGGTAACCTCGGCCGCTTCACAGGTGTTGCAAGAAATTGTTCATGTAAACGTGCGCGAAAAATTACCCCAGCTTTTACATGAACTTAATACGCGGGCGGGCTCGATCCTGGTGTTTGTAAAAACCAAACATGGGGCGGAGCGCTTGGCCAAAGAGTTAAAGCGTTATGGACAAAAAGTCAATGCCATCCACGGGGAACTGCGTCAAAACCGCCGACGGCAAATCATGGAATTTTTTCGCAACGGTACGGTGCGGGTGTTGGTGGCTACAGACCTTGCGGCCCGCGGGCTGGATGTGCCGCAGATAGCGCATGTAATCAATTATGATTTACCCCAAAGCCCGGAAGATTACATCCACCGTATCGGGCGCACCGGGCGGGCCGGCAGTGTCGGAAGCGCAATTTCTTTTATTAGTGATGACGGCTCCAAATGGCAGGAGATTTGCCGTGTGACCCAATTTGCCGGGGCCGTGAAAACCATTCAAAAAACCATGGACCCTTTGCCGGAACCCAAATTTGTAGCGCACGAAGAGGGGAATGCTCACGCCAAGCGCCGCAAAAAAACCGTCCAAACGACCAAACGGGAACAAAAACCCTCGGCTTATACACAGCGTGCCAAAGAGCTTTTAAAAACGGGAGAGGTGGATTTGCCGCAATCCGGTAAATCTACGATGCGTCAAACCAAAAAGCCCAAAACCTTCAAAAAAGCGGCTGATGCCGCACGCGTGTTAGAACAGGAACAAACCTCGCTTTCTAATCCTTTCCACGTGGTTAAAGTGGGGATGAGCAAGAAAGCCATGGCCAAACTAGAGCGTAAAAAACAACGTCCTTTAAAGCCAGCGGGCAAACAAAATTTTAAGAAATTTTTCAAACACAAACACAAATAAAACCGCTCTGTAAAAGAGCGGTTTTTTAAACGGTGTGTTTCCAATAATCCGGTTAGTGGATGATGTATTGACCGTCTGGCGTTTCTTTGATTTCCTGTGTTCCCAATGACTCACACAGAGATTTATAGACATCTGATTGAAAAGTACAAGAATATACATCTCGTTTGCCGTCCCACCGATAATAGGCATTCAAACAGTAGGTGTCTGTAGAGCCATTTTTCAAGCGGCAAGCAGATAAGGTGCCATCATTAGTATTTGAAAAAGAATATTGGAAGTCGCCCATGTTGCCATCTGCTGAAATGTCAAACAAATCCACATCCAATTGGTTGAAGGCTGTAGGCCATGCAGAATGGGTGGCTTTGTATCGTTTAGCAGAATCAAAGATGGTACGCAGGTTAATAAGCGCGTTAGCGGCTTCTGCGCGTCTAACGGCTTTGGTGTATTGGGGAAGTGCAACAGAAGTCAAAATCCCCAATATAAGAACTACAGTTAATACTTCAATGAGGGTAAAACCATTTTTTTTATGCATAAATTAATCTCCTTATTATGTAGTATAATGGTTTTTCGCGTATTTTGCAATAAAATTTCTTGCAAGTATGTAAAAAAAGTATATAATAATAAAAAAGAAGAGGAGTTTTAATATGTTTACAAAAAAAACAAAACTTGGTTTTACACTGGCCGAATTGTTGGCGGTGGTTGTAATCGTTGGGATTTTAACGGTAATCGGTGCCGGATATTACCGCAGATCGGTAGAACAGGCCCGCTTTTCGGAAGGTTTAATGGACGCCAGCGCCTTGGCGGAAAGTTTTAGTCGGGAGATGATAGAAAATCAGTATGCAGCTTTTGGAGGTAATATTTGTAATCTTGCTAAAAATATTAGATCGTTAGATATGAGTATTGCCAACGCAACTGCCTGTGAAGGGGATGATAACTGTTTACAAACAAGAAATTTCCGTTTCAAATTTGCGCCAACTTATCACTCATATATTGAAGCCACACGGATCAGCGGCCCTTATAGTGGGGTTTATTCCATTCAAGTGCCCACCTCTTGTTCAGCGGATCGAATTGCATGCGTGGGAAAGGATGGTAGCACCGGTAATGGAAAAACTTTTTGCCAATCAATGGGATATACAAACTGTAGTGGTGCGACTTGTAGAAAACAGTAGGAAGAACCTTTTCAATAGCCACTGGCAGTCATGTCAGTGGTTTTTTTATGGGCTTGTGAAAATTATATAATATGAGTATGAAAATACTTTCTACAGATTGTTTGGTAATTGGTGCTGGTATTGCCGGTTGTGTGTATGCGCATCAAGCGGCCAAAAAAGGCCTTAAAACGATGCTTCTTTGCTGTGGGGAAATGCCACAGGCCAATAGTGATTTGGCTCAAGGCGGTATTGTGTATGAGCCCAATTTGCAGATGGACGAACTGCTGGCCGATGTTAAAATGGCTACCGCTAATATGTGTAATGAAAAAGCCGTGCGGGAACTATCGGCCGCCGGATGCAAGGCTGTAGAAGAAATTTTTCTTCATGATTTATCGGTAAATTTTGATCGGGATGCGGCCCATCACCTGCGTTTTACGCGCGAGGGAGCTCACCGCAAAAACCGGATTATTTATTCGAAAGATACTACCGGGCATGCCATGCTGGCTGCTATCCAACAGGCGGTGCGCAATAACCCACTTATTACCGTGCGGGAATTTGCCAGCGCTATTGATTTGTTAACGCTTTCTCACAGTTCTACTGATTTAATGGACCGGTATTATCCGCTGACCGTGTTTGGCGCATATGTGCTTGATAATAAAACGGGCGAAGTATTTGCCGTAACAGCTAAAAAAACCATTTTGGCTACCGGCGGAGTGGGGAAATTATACTTACACACCACCAATGCGGAACATGCCTACGGGCACGGCATTGCTATGGCTTACCGGGTGGGGGCGCGTGTAATGAATATGGAATTTGTGCAATTCCACCCCACGGTGTTTGCAAAGGGGAAAAGTTTTTTACTTTCGGAAGCGTTGCGCGGGGAAGGGGCTATTTTGCGTAATGTAAACGGTGAGGCCTTCATGGAAAAATATCACCCGCTTAAAGATTTGGCGCCGCGCGATATTGTAGCCCGTGCCATTGAGCAAGAACGCTTAAATACATCGCACGATTGCGTGTATTTGGATATTACGGCCAACGCTGCACAGGAAACAAGAGACCGTTTTCCGGCCATCTATCAAAAATGTTTGGAAGGCGGGTACGATATGACCAAAGTGCCTGTGCCGGTAGTACCGGCTGCTCATTATTTTTGCGGCGGTATTTATGCTACCCCGGCGGGCCGGACAAATATTTTACATCTTAATGCCATCGGAGAAACCGCTTGTACAGGTTATCATGGTGCTAACCGCTTAGCCAGCACCTCGTTGTTGGAAGCAGTAGCGATGGGGTATCTATGCGCCCAGCAAGATGCACAGGATATTGCCACCCAATCTTTCCACATTCCACAGCCCAAAGAATGGATCACCCCGCAAGGAGCCCCGGATGTGAATTTGATTAAGCAGGACTTGGCTACCTTGCGTAGTACCATGTGGAATTATGTGGGGCTTATGCGTAGCCAAAAGCATTTGATGCGGGCCGAAAAAATTTTGCGGCACCTGCATAATGAGATTGATATGTTCTACAAAGGCGCCCAACCTTGCCAGGAACTGATTGATCTGCGTAACGGGGTGCGCACGGCCTTGCTGATTGCCTATGCAGCTTTGCAAAACAAACGCAGTGTAGGATGTCACTATTTAACGGATGCGGTGAAATAAGAGACAAACTTTTCCGTAAAAATAATACCGAGCAAGTTACATGGCCGGTATTATTTTTTATTCTTTTGCTTAAAGAAAACCGTTTGCCCGTGTTGGTCAAAGAAATGTTTTAACAGGCATACCGCAATAATGGTGGAAATGGCATCAGCTACGACGGGGGCTAAAAACACGCCGTCCAACCCCAAGAACAGTGGCAAGATTAACACCAGTGGAATGACTAATAAAATCTGCCGGGACAAACTTAACAAGGCGGCTTTTAACGGCTGATTAATAGCTTGGAAAAAGGTGGTTGTCATCATTTGCAGCGGCACAATCGGCAGTAAAATATTGACTAATCGAATCACACGGCTGGCCATTTCAATCAACGCTTGGTCTTGGCCGTTGAAAATAGTGGCAATCGGTCGTGCAAACAATTCCAAAATAACAAATCCGATAGTGGTAAAAGTCATCCCCCAGCGCAGCGCCATTTTAAGCGTTTGAATAGACGTCTTATATTTGCGTGCGCCGTGATTGTAGCCGATGAGCGGTTGGGCCCCCTGTGAAATACCCGCCGTCGGCATTACAACAATGGTATTGATACTTAATGCTACCCCCATGGCGGAAATAGCCAGGTTCCCACCGTATTTGAGCAAAGAATGGTTGAGAATGACATTAAGCGCCCCGGACGCCATTTGAAACGCAAATTGGGAAAATCCAATCGCAACTACATTCAGCACAATTTGCAAGCGCAACTTGAAATTATGCCACATTAAACGGTAGGTGGCGCGGTGGCCTGTTAAACAGTACATTACCCAGCTAAACGAAATGGTTTGCCCGCATACCGTAGCCAAAGCGGCGCCCTTAATGCCCAGCCCTAATTTAAAAATAAATAAGGGGGCAGCAATTAAGTTTACAAAAGCCCCAATAAATTGAGTAGCCATGGCCGTTTTAGGGCGGCCGGACGAACGGATAAAGTGATTCATCCCCGCGCCGATTGAAAAGAGAAAATATCCGGGGAATACCCACGTAGCGTATAAGTGTGAGTAAGGCAAAATAGCATCATCTGCCCCGCAAAAATGTAGTAGCGGATCCAAAAATAAGTAGCTGGCACTGGTTACTAGGGCGGCTACAATAATAAGTAAAATAAACCCGTTGCCTAATACGCGTAGTGCTTCTTCGTGGCGCTTTTCACCCAGCCGGATGGAAAAAAGGGCGTTGCTCCCAATCCCGATAAGAGCGCTAAACCCCATATATAATAATCCAATCGGGAAAATAACCGTAATTGCCGCAATGCCAATGGCCCCTACATCCTGCCCCACATAAATACGGGAGATGATATTAAACAACGCGTTTACAAACATCCCGGCTACAGCGGGTGCTGAAAATTTGAATAGTAATTTGGAAAGCTTTTTATCCTTAAACGGATTTTTAATGGTTTGTGCGGCCGCAGACATACCTACATTTTACTAAATTTACCGAAGAAACAAAATTGGTATCTATCAAGCAAAAGAGGTAAAATATATACAAGGGGGAAAATGATGAAACTATCCAAATCTTTTTTGATTATTACCATTTGTTTATTAATGGCCGGTTGGGCAGATGCCGCCACGCCGGCTTTAAAAGTGCTGTCGGCTTCGCCAAAAGGTCAACAAGATGAAATGGGACGCCAAGCCGTCAACGTCCATTTCAATCAACCGGTTGTAAAGTTGGCTGAGCAAACCGCATTCTCTTCAAGTAACTGTCCGCTACACATTACGCCTAAAATAGAAGGGTCTTGTTATTTTAGCGGAACGCAAACAGTGGTTTTTGAACCGGCCGAAAATTGGCCGTCGGCTACGCAATTTACGATAACTATTCCCAAAGGTTTTAAATCAGCTGTATCCGGGCAAAAATTGGCGGCGGATTATCAGTTTTCTTTTCAAACACAAGTGCCGCGTGTAACACAAATATATCCCTATCCCAATGAGCATTGGATTAGTTTGAACCCCAGTATTTACGTAGCTACTACGTTGCCGGTCAATATGCAGAAAGCGGCATCTTATATTTCTCTTTCGGCGCAGGACTCTTCCTCCGTTTCTGTTCGTGTGCGAAAGTTAACACAGCCGGAAATTGAAAAAAACTTTTCCTATATGTCCGCACAAGAACAGGCAAATTTGTTTGCCATTAATCCCACGCAAACCCTCCAAATCGGCAAAAAATACGTGCTTACTATGCGCGCAGGATTGCCTGCCCAAACGGGAACAATAGGCATGGCGCAGGACTACACCACTTCTTTCTTTACCTTTCCTCCTTTGCAAGTGGAAAAAGTAATTTCTACCGGTTGCTTACCTTTCACGCCGGAAATCTATCTCTCTTCTCCAGTGCGCAAACGGGAACTGTATAATGCTTTGGAAGTTTTTCCCGCCGCAGCCAAGAAACCCTTGCCCGATACGGAACGCGAATCTTTAGGGTATGAATATGTGGATTCAAAGAAAGGCGAGGCATATTTCCGTGTGCCGCTTTCTTTTATTGATTTGTCTGCTCATCAATCCGTTAACGTTACGCTGAAAAAAGAGTTGCGCGATATTTACGGCAATGCCCTGCCTAAAGATTATAAGTTTACTATTTCCAACAGCGGGTATTGCCCCGCGGTGGATTTCTCGGCGGATGGACTGGGCGTGTTGGAGAGCTACTTGCCGGCGCGCTTGCCAATTTCGCTGATGAATATATCCTCTTTGTTTATAGAAAGTGCGCGTTTCAATCGAGATAATTTTATCCCGTTTTATGAAAAAAATACATCCTATTGTGCCCGCAAGGATCTTTCCGGGGCCACGTTTAAGGGAGATTACACCTTTAAGGATGTAAAGGATAAAACCTTCCGCACGTTTATCGATTTAAGTAAATTTCAACCCACGGCCAAAGACAGCATTATTTTTAGTCAATTTGCCAATAAACGCAACAATTCCCAAGAAGTATGCTGGGTGTCTGCTTTGGATAATATTACCGATGTGGGGGTTTCTTTTAAAACATCGGCAGATTCTATTTTATTATGGACCACTTCGCTCAAAACAGGGGCACCCTTGGCGGGGCTTGCGGTGGAGTTGCGTAGCCAAGAAAATAAAGTAGTTTGGACGGGTGTAACCGACGCCCACGGTCTTGCACAAGCGCCCGGATGGGGAAAGTTGGATGTCCCTGCCAAAGAGTGGGGCCAACCTGCCTTATACGCATTTGTAACCAGCCCCAACGGGGATAGTGTGGTGAGTAATTTGTGGAATGATGGCATGGAGCCATGGCGTTTTAATATGGATTATGACTATAATCCCTCTGCACAGGCGTTGCGTGCTTATCTGTTTACAGACCGGGGAGTATATCGCCCGGGAGAAACTGTATATATAAAAGGGTTGATTCGCCAGCAAGAAAAGGGAGCTTGGCAACTGCCGCAATTTGTGCGCGGAACGCTTACGGTAAGTGATGCACGCGGAGAAGAAATTGTAAAAAAAGAGGTTACTATTTCGGCGCGGTGGGGAACTTTTGATTCGAAATTGGAATTGCCCGAAAGTGCCGCAACGGGATATTGGGACGTTTCTTTTGTGCCGCAAATCAAGGTAAAGGATCCGCAAGGAGCGAATGCTTCCTTTCAAGTAGAATCGGTCAAGCCGGCAGACTTTAACGTGTTTATCAAGGCGGACCATTCCTCTTACTTTGCAGGAGATGAGGCCTCTTTCTCGGCTGCCGCGCAATATTACTTTGGCGCTCCTTTAGCCGGAGCCAAAGCCAAGTGGACTTTGCGCCAGGAAAATACATGGTTTACCCCCAAAGGATACGACGGTTATTCTTTTGTTCCTTATTTTGTACGGGAAGAATTTGCTGTAGAGGACGGCAAACTCTTGCAACAAGCATCCGGAGAGTTAGATTCCCGCGGCGCCTTGCTGTTTGATGCTAAAATGCCGCGCTTGCCACTGCCGGTGCGCGTGTATGCGGAAGTAGATATTGCTTCGCCCGCACACCAAAATTTATTCAAACGCACTTCCGTGCTGGTTCACCCAACGGACTTATATGTAGGTGCCAAACCGGCTAAAGATTCTTATGAACAGGGTAAACCGGTTGATATTAAACTGGTGGCGGTGACCCCTGACGGAGTTCCCACACAAACGGTAGCTACGGCCGAAATTTACCGTCAGCAGTATTACAGTGTGCGCAAGGTGGGGCTGTCCGGGCGTTTGGAATGGGTCAGTGAAAAGAAAATTACCAATCTCCCTACGCAGCAAGTTACCATTGGAAAGAAGGGCGCTACGCTGAGCTTTGTGCCGCAAGAAGGTGGCTCTTATTACATTAAACTGACGGCGAAAGACTTATTTGGCCGGCCTGTTTATGGCGGAACGGATGTATATGTGTATGGAAAGGGAAACTCCTATGCGCAGCGCACGGATGACGATCTGTTGAAATTAACCCAAAATAAAGACGAATATAAGGTGGGGCAAACCGCTCGTATCCGCGTGCAATCCCCTTACGAAACGGCCCAGGCATTAATTACCGTGGAACGGGAAGGAATTTTGGACGCGTGGACCACTACTCTTATGGGGCCTACGGCGGATATTAAAGTACCCATCAAAGAAAATTACTTGCCCAATGTGTATGTCGGCGTTATGCTTGTGCAAGGACGTACGGCCAAACCGGCGGATGCCAAAGAAGATTTAGGCAAACCGCAAGGAAAAATCGGCTATGTCAATTTGAACGTGGTGCCGGATACCAAACGCCTTTCTACTACACTTACGCCCAACGCAAAAAAATATCAACCGGGCGACAAGGTGACGTTAAATTTAAGTACCAAAGTTGGGCGCAAAGGGGTTCCCGCCGAAGTGGTAGTCATGGCAGTGGATGAAGGAATTTTGGCGCTTAGCAATTACAAAACGCCGGATTTGTTCAACTTCTTCTATGGAGCGCAACCTATTTCCGTGTTTACCATGGATAACCGTTCCTATGTAATCGGCCAACGCAGCTTTGGCGAAAAAGGAGAAAACCGTGGCGGTGGCGGTGCAGCCAACAGCAAGTTGGCCGGCACGGATATCCGTTCCCGGTTCCTATTTACGCCTTATTTTGCGGCCTCTGTACATACAGACGCTAACGGAAAGGCGCAAGTGTCTTTTGAATTGCCGGATAATTTAACAACGTTCCGGTTGATGGCGGTAGCCCTTACCACGGATGAATTTGGAAAAGCCGAAGAAAAAATCAATGTTTCTAAACCGGTCATGGTAACCCCCAATATGCCTCGTTTCGCACGGGAAGGGGATCAGTTTGCTTGCGGAGCCATTCTGTATAATTACGAAGATGAAAAAGGCACCTTTGCAATGCAAATTGAAGCCCAAAATGGGGTGCAGGTAGAGGGCACTTTACAACAAACTGTATCGGTAGCCAAAGGAAAATCGAAAGAAGTTACCTGGCAATGCCGCGCTACTAAAACAGGGCTTGCCACGCTACGTATGGCGGCCAAAGGCCGGTACACGGATGCTGTGGAAACGAAATTAGAGGTTTCCACCCCGGAAAAGGAACAAACATTAGCCGTATCTGCCGCCACTAAAACCGAGCAAACGCAAAGCGTGGTAAAACCGGCTTCTCTGAATCCGTCCGCCAATAACCGGGTGGAAGTATCTGTGGCATCCACAGCACTGCTACAACTCAAAGGCGCGCTGGAATATCTATTGAACTATCCGTATAATTGTTTAGAACAACAGATGTCCAAAATTTCCGTGGCGCTTGACGCCGGGCAATTAACCCGTGCTTTTAACCTGGCTGACGAAAAAGTACTTCGCATACAAGCACAAACTATTTTGAATCAGTTGCCCACATATCAGCATACTTCGGGCGGGTATAGCTATTGGCCTAATTCTTTGCCGGATGCTTATGTGACGGCGTATGCCTTGGATACAGCACTAACCGCTAAACAGGCCGGTTTTGATGTGCCCACGCAATCTGTAGATAAAGCCGTGGGGTGGTTGCAAGGTGCTTTTAATAAACAAGCCGCACGTGCGTATGCGTACTCGTTAGCGGAAAGCGATACTGCCCGTGCTTACAGTGCGTATGTACTGGCCCGTTACGGTAAAAATGTGGATAGTTTATTTAATACCCTTTACGCAAAAAGAACTAGTTTGTCACAAACGGCGGTGGCGTATTTATTGCAAGCAGCGCATGCTTCGGGCCGTTCATTAAGTATTCAACAGGAACTAGCCCAACTGCTCGTCAATAAACTGGTGTATGCTCCTACCACGGCCTATGTGGATGAACCTGTACAAATGCCGTGGTTACACAGCAATAATGTCAGTGCTACGGCACATACGTTGGAAGCTTTGCTGCAGACGGGTCGTCCTTTGGATAATGATTTCCAAATGGTAGCATGGTTGCTTGCCCAAGTAAACGCACAAGGTTTTTGGAACGATACCCATACCAGTGCCGGTGTGTTGCGCGCGTTGCAAACATATTATGCCAAGCGCGAGGCCGAAACCCCCAATTTTACCGCGACTGTAAAATTGGCCGGTAATCCCGTACTTACTTCAACGTTCCAAGGCCGTAATATGAAGCAGGACACTAAGCAAATTCCTTTTGGGCAAGTGTATCAGCAAAAGGCAGATGTTCCTGTTAACTTCGCCAAACAAGGGACGGGCACCTTATACTACAGCTTGGCGCAACACTATACGCCCAGCCGTTATACAACGCCCGTGCAGGCCGGGTTTCAAATTACGCGCAGTATTTCCTCGCTAGATGGTAAAGAAGTGAAAGAAGTTCTAACGGGAGAACGTTATAAAATTACCTTGCATATCAAAAATACGGCCAGTCGCAGTTTTGTAGCTGTGCAAGATTTTATTCCGGCGGGATTTACGTTGGTAAATACGAACCTGGCTACCGAGTCAGCCACACAAGCTGAACTGCTCTCAACGGATAACGTATCGTTTAACCGTACAGAACAATATACGGACCGCATCTATGGCTTTGCCGACGAACTGCCGGCCGGAGAACATACCTTTAGTTATTTAGTAACGGCCATTGCTGCCGGTACGTATAGTTACCCGGCCGCATGGGTCAGCCAGATGTATGAACCGGCCGTGTTTGGCCGCAATGCCACAAGTACCCTGGTAATTAAATGAAAAAATCTGTTTGGAAGGTGATTGTCTTATTGTTTCTTCCCTGCCTGTGCGGTGGGGAAGAACTTTTAACTCCTTCCAAACAAATATATGACCGTTCCGGACTGTTGGTACGTAATATGCTTTCACAACGCGGTACGTACTATCAGCCCGTTACCTTGGAACAAATTTCTCCTTGGCTCATTAG
>JBGUMP010000018.1:0-93992 GCA_045116875.1 Elusimicrobiaceae bacterium
ACCATACCCTTCCACAGTTCGTTTGACAATATCTTTGGAGAGTTTTTCAAAAACAATGTCGCGGGCTTGTTGTTCGGTCATTCCGCCGGGCAAAGTGGAGGCCGCGTAAATTTGCGTATTGGTAAGGGCGGGCTCGCGCCACACGGGCGTGTTGGTGGTGGCGTCCATAAATACGACGTCGAGCCAAATATCCATCTTGTAAACGGTAGGGATGAGCTGGCTGTCGTACTGGATCGGCACGTTCAAGTAGCGCGTAATGGTAGTGACCACTACACCTTGGGCGCCGTCGTTTTCCGGCACAATTTGATACATGCCGTTACGTAGAAATGTATCGTAGAGTTCGTTATAGAATTTATCTTCCAGCGCAAACACTTCCGTGCGGTTTAAAATGGGGCGGACCGCTATTTTTTTAATGTGTTGGGGCATCACCTGGGCTTGCGGTGTGTAAACAACGGTTCCTTCCGCACAGGCGGCCAAGCAGGCACAAGCACACAACCACAGATAGAATTTTTTCATACATTTCTCCGTTTGGCTTTTTTATTTTTTAGGTATAGCAACAATGCTGACCATGCGGCCGGGTACTACAATTACCTTTTTAATTTCCAATTCGCGCAGATAATTTTGTACCTTGGCGCTGGCCAACGCTTTCTGTTCAATCTCTTCACGCGGCGCATTGCGGGAAACCAGCAACCGTTCACGCACTTTGCCGTTGATTTGAACGCCCATATCCACGGTGTCATCCTGCAGGAGCGATTGTTCCGCCTGCGGCCAAGCTGTGTTTAGTACAAAGTCCGCGTATCCCTTTGTCTGCCAAATTTCTTCGGTAATATGCGGGGCAAAGGGATGCAAGATTTGAATGAACTTTTTAAACGTATCTTGCGTGACGGCGGGCAGTTTGCTCAAGTCATTAAACAGTACCATGAGCGAAGAAATAGCCGTATTGAAGCGCAAGTTTTCAATATCTTCCCCTACCTTGGCAATCGTTTGGTTGAGCAAAATGGCGCTCTTGCGCGGCTCGGCTTGTTGAGTAAACTGCACGTTTTCGCTCCAGGAATAGATGCGTTTTAGAAAACGGTTAATGCCTTCAATGCCTTTCATATCCCATGGTTTTTGGGCATCAAACGGGCCCATAAACATTTCGTACATGCGGAAGGCATCGGCCCCGTACTGGTTCAAAATTTCGTCGGGGTTGATGACGTTTTTCTTGGATTTGCTCATCTTTTCCACCATGGAAGAAAGTTCTTCGCCGGTGGTTTTCAAGAAAGCTTTTCCGTCCTTGAAATCGATTTCGTCATAGCCGTGATAGTTGCCCATTTTGTCCCGGTAGGAAAACGCCAAAATCATCCCTTGGTGGCGCAATTTTTGGAACGGTTCCGGGTGGGACAATACCCCTAAATCAAACAGTACGCGGTGCCAAAAACGGGCGTAGAGCAAGTGCAGCACGGCGTGTTCCGCACCGCCGATATAGCAATCCACCGGGCCCCAGGCCTTTTCCAGTGCCGGGTCCACAAGGGCTTTATCATTGTGCGGATCCATGTAGCGCAAATAGTACCAGCACGAACCGGCCCATTGGGGCATGGTGTTGGTTTCGCGTTTGGCGGGTCCGCCGCAGTGCGGACAGGTGGTGTTGACCCAGTCGCTCACCGTGGCCAAAGGCGATTCGCCCGTGCCGGACGGCTCAAATTTTTCAACTTCGGGTAAACGCAAGGGTAGTTCACTCTCCGGCAGTGGTACTACGCCACATTTTGCACAATGCACTACCGGGATGGGTTCACCCCAATAGCGTTGGCGGGCAAACACCCAATCGCGCAGTTTGTAGGTGGTCTTAGCGTTGCCGCAGTTGTGCTCGGTCAGCCAGGTAATCATTTTGGCTTTGCTTTCTTTGACGCGCAGCCCGTTTAAGAAACCGGAATTGACCAGTTCTCCGTCCCCGGTGAAAGCTTCTTTTTCAACGCCTTGTTCACTTTTAATGACTTCAATAATTTTAAGACCAAATTTTTTGGCAAAGGCATAGTCACGCTCGTCATGTGCAGGCACAGCCATAATGGCACCCGTGCCGTAGCCCATCAGTACATAATCGCTGGTCCAGACGGGGATTTTAACGCCGTTAACCGGGTTAATGGCATACGCACCGGTGAATACGCCGGTTTTTTCTTTGTTAAGCTCTCCGCGTTCCAAGTCGCTTTTCTTGGCGGCTTCTTTTTGATAAGCGGCCACGGCAGCTTTTTGCTCGGCGGAAACGATTTTTTCCAAGATGGGATGTTCGGGAGAAACCACCATATACGTGGCCCCAAAGAGCGTATCCGGGCGGGTGGTAAATACGGTCAGCGTATCGTCAAAACCGTCCAGTTTAAAAATTACGTTGGCGCCTTGGCTCTTGCCGATCCAGTTCTTTTGCATCGTGAGCGTGCTTTCTGGCCAGTCGAGCTTATCGAGTCCTTCTAACAATTTTTCGGCGTAGTCGGTAATTTTTAAAATCCATTGGCGCAGTGCCTTGCGTTCAATTTCGTGGCCGCAGCGTTCGCACTTACCGTTAAAAACTTCTTCGTTGGCAAGCCCGGTTTTACAGGATGGGCACCAGTTGATCGGCACAGTGGATTCATACGCCAGGCCCTTTTTGAACAGTTGCAGAAAAATCCATTGGGTCCATTTGTAATAGTTAGGGTCGGTGGTATCTACTTCGCGCGACCAATCGTACGCCAGGCCGATGGATTTGATTTGCCTTCTAAAGTTGTCGATATTTTTTTGCGTGGTAATGCGCGGATGTACGCCAGTAGCAATGGCGTAGTTTTCGGCCGGCAAGCCGAACGCATCCCACCCCATAGGGTGCAGCACGCTATATCCGTTCATGCGTTTGTAGCGGGTGAGGATGTCCGAGGCGGTGTACCCTTCCGGGTGGCCTACATGCAGGCCCGCTCCCGACGGATACGGGAACATGTCTAAACAATAAAATTTCTTGGCACCGGGGGTGCGGGGGCTGGCAAAGAGGTGGGCCTCTTCCCAGCGGGCTTGTTGTTTTTTGTCAATAGAAGGAAAATCGCTCATACTAGTATTGTACTAAATTTGATGGCGGCGTATATGGACTTTTGGCAATACGGGATGATGCAATTTGCTAAAGCAACAACGAAATACGTCAAATTAGGCAGAAATCAGCTGTGGGGGTGGAACTTTTTGTGTTTGTCCTTAAGGTCCCGCACATCCAAATGCGTATAGATCTGTGTGGTGGACAAATCTGCGTGCCCTAGCATTTCCTGCAAACTGCGCAAATCCGCCCCGCCCTGCAGTAAATGAGAAGCAAACGTATGCCGAAATAAGTGCGGGTGGAGTGGCGTAGAGATGTTGGCTTTGCGGCCCAGGGCGGCCAGGTCTTTCCATACGGAGATACGGCTTAACTTGGTGCCGCGGTTATTCAAAAAGAGTTCGCTGGCTACTTCGCGCCCGGCAAAGCGGTTTTCCCGCGCGGCCAAATAGTGTGTGATGCGTTGGCAGACCTCGTGGTGCAAGGGCACAAAACGCTGTTTGCTGCCTTTGCCAAAAGCCAGTACCCACCCTTCTTTGAGGTTGACGTTTTCCAGCCGTAGCCCGATCAGTTCACTCACGCGTAACCCGGCCGCATACAGCAGGTCAATCATGGTAACGGTACGGATTTCTTCAAACGTTTTAGCCGGGAAAGAGAGCAACCGCTCCATTTCTTCGCGCGAGAGTTGCTGCGGAATTTTAAGCGTGCGTTTGGCGGATTTTACAAAGCGGGTGGGGTCCTCTTTGATGCGTTCTTCTATGAGTAGAAATTTGTAAAAGCATTTAATGGCCTCGAGCTTGCGGAAAATACTGGCCGGGGCCAGGTGTTCAATTTCGCGCAGTTGCGTGTGGTATTGGTCTATAAATTCTGGGCCGATTTTCAGCGGGTTCTGTTCGGCGGCTTCGCAATATTGCAAAAAACTGTCCACATCACTGCCGTAAGCGTCAATGGTGTTTTGGGAAAGCTGCCGCTCAAAAGACATATGACTTTTGAAGTCGTCCAAGAGGTAAGAGTCCATACCTGTATTATAGATTTTACGGGGGCAACGGGTCAAAAAACTCCGCCCCGGTTAAACAAGGGCGGAGTGTGAGAATAGGACACGTTATTTAGTGGCTTTGGCTTTTTTGGCGGGTTCTTCTTTGGGTTCTTCCGCTTTTTTGCCGTTGTAGTGAATGCCTAAATACTTCACGTATAACTTGTCTTCAATTTCGTCGGCCAGTTGGGGATTATCTTTGAGGTACTGGCGGGCATTTTCGGCCCCTTGGCCCAGTTTTTCATCACCGTAGAGGAACCAGCTACCGCTTTTTTCCACAATACCGGCTTCTACCCCTTTATCAATGATGCAGGCTTCGCGGCTGATGCCTTGGCCCAAAATCATGGTAAATTCGGCTTGGCGGTACGGCGGCGCTACTTTGTTTTTAGTAACTTTGGCGCGCACGCGGGTGCCGATGACTTCATCGCCTTTTTTGAGGTTTTCAATGCGGCGCACGTCAATACGTACGGACGCATAAAATTTGAGGGCCAAGCCACCGGGGGTTGTTTCGGGGTTGCCGAACATAATGCCGATTTTTTGGCGCAATTGGTTGATGAAGATGATGCTGGTTTTGGTTTTATTTAAAATGCTGGTCAGTTTGCGCAGGGCCTGGCTCATCAAGCGGGCTTGCAGACCTACGTGTGCGTCACCCATTTCGCCTTCAATTTCCGCTTGCGGCACAAGGGCGGCTACGGAGTCCACAATAATTAAATCAATCGCGCCGGAGCGGACTAATTTTTCGGCAATTTCCAGGGCTTGTTCGCCGGAATCGGGCTGGGAAACCAGTAGTTCGTCCACATTCACCCCCAGATGTTGGGCGTAAACGGGGTCCAGTGCGTGTTCCGCATCAATAAACGCAACGGTTCCGCCCATCTTTTGGGTTTGGGCCGCTACATGCAGGGAAAGGGTGGTTTTGCCGCCGGCTTCCGGACCGTAAATTTCAATGATGCGTCCGCGGGGCAGTCCTCCCACGCCTAAGGCCAAATCCAAGGATAAGGCGCCGGTGGGAATGGCTTCTACTTTTTGTACGGAGCCGCCCCCCAGTTTGCAAATGGCTTCTTTGCCAAAAGCTTTTTCAATTTGACCCAAGGCCAAATCGAGCGCTTTTTGTTTATTTGCGTCCATGTAAAATCCTCCTAGAGAGATACCGTTTTTTTCTTTCCTGCTGCCGCGGTAGCAAACGTTAACTTCCCGGCGGTTTCGTCGAAATCTACTTTAATGTGCGCTCCCGCTTTGAGGCGGCTGACTAAAATATATTCAGCCAACGGGTCTTCCAACTCGCGTTGGATTGTGCGCAACAAGGGGCGTGCGCCGAACTTGGCATCAAACCCTTTTTCCACCAAATAGTCCTTGGCGGCGTGCGTGAGTTTAAGCGTCAGTTGGCGGTCTGCCAGTTTATCATCTACCTTTTTAAGGGCCACTTCCAAAATGGCGCCGATGTTCTCTTTCGAGAGCGAATGGAACACCACAATTTCGTCAATACGGTTGATAAATTCCGGGTTGAAGGTCTTTTTGACTTCGTCCATCACATTTTGGCGCATGTCTTTGTATTCTTCTTCCGCGGATTGCTGGGCAGTAAAACCGAGCGAGTTGCCTTTGTTGGTAATTTCGCGTGCACCCACGTTGGAAGTCATAATGATCACGCAGTTTTTAAAGCTGACTTTGTGGCCCAAATTATCGCTAAGCGCCCCTTCGTCCAACACTTGCAGTAGGATGTTGTAAATGTCCGGGTGGGCTTTTTCCAGCTCGTCCAACACCACCACGCTATACGGGCGGCGGCGGACGGCTTCGGTCAATTGTCCGCCTTCTTCATACCCTACATATCCGGGGGGCGCCCCAATCAGGCGGGAGACGGCAAATTTTTCCATGTATTCCGACATGTCCAAGCGAATCATGGCATCTTCGTCCCCAAAAAGGAAGGTGGCTAAACTTTTGGCCAATTCGGTTTTTCCTACACCGGTAGGCCCCAAGAACAAAAATCCGCCAATGGGCCGGTGGGGGTTGCCCAGACCGGTACGGTTGCGGCGGATGGCCTGCGAAACGGCTTTGACGGCATCATCTTGGCCGATAATCCGTTTGTGCAGGTGTTCTTCCATGTGTAAAATCTTATCAGTTTCGCTTTGCGTTAAGCGCGTGACCGGGATGCCCGTCCATTTAGAAGCCACCAGTGCAATGTCTTCTTCGGTTACTTTGGGCGTATGGCCGGCGTGCTGCTCTTGCCATTTCTTTTTTAAATGATCCACATATTCACGCAAGCGGGTTTCGGTATCTTTTACGTCGGCCGCTTTGACAAAATCTTTCTTGGCCAGCAGGGCTTCTTTTTCGGCCGTGGCTTCCATCAGCTCTGCTTGCTTTTGTTTAATTTCCGGCGGCAAGGTGGCGTATTTCAAGCGGGCCCGTGCACCGGCTTCGTCAAATAAATCCAGGGCTTTGTCCGGCATGGCACGGTCGGTAATATAGCGGTCGGCAATGGTAGCCGCGGCGCGGATGGCATCATCTGTGTATTTTACGTGGTGATGTTCCTCGTATTTAGGGCGGATACCCTTTAAAATAGTGATGGTTTGGTCCACATCAGGCGGATCGGCCACGACGGGTTGAAAGCGTCTTTCCAGCGCGGTATCGGCCTCGATGTATTTGCGGTATTCGTCAAATGTGGTAGCGCCGATGCACTGCACTTCCCCGCGGGCTAGGGCGGGTTTTAACATGTTGGAAGCATCAATCGATCCTTCCGCGGCCCCGGCTCCAATGATGGTGTGGAGCTCGTCAATAAACACAATCGCGTTTTGAGCGGCGGACAGTTCGTCAATGATGTTTTTAAGGCGTTGTTCAAATTCGCCGCGGTATTTGGTGCCGGCCACTACGGACGCCAAGTCCAGGGCCAAGAGGCGTTTATTGGTTAAAATATCGCTGATTTCCCCGCGGGCCATTTTTTGGGCAAGCCCTTCCACAATAGCCGTCTTGCCGACGCCGGGTTCCCCAATTAAGACCGGGTTGTTTTTGGTGCGGCGGGCTAAAATTTGTACCAAGCGTTCAATTTCATCTTCCCGCCCGATAACGGGGTCCAGCTTGTGTTGGGTAGCCAGGGCGGTTAAATCGCGCGTGTATTCGTCGAGCGTAGGGGTTTTGCTTTTGCGTTTGGCTTCCAGCGTGCGGCCGGGGTTGACGGGCTCGTCCACATCGTCTTGACGTAAAATATCCGTGGTTTTTTCTTCGTCGTTAAGTTTGCCTTCTCCCACGGCAGATACTACCGTGTCGCGCACCAGCGACAAGCTAAGCCCCAAGTTGCCTAAAATTTTGCCGGCCATACCTTCTTCTTCCCGGATGAGCCCCAGCAAAATGTGTTCGGTCCCAATGTATTCGGAATTTAAAAGTTGCGATTCTTCTACCGACAGTTCCAACACTTTTTTGGCACGCGGCGTGAAGGGAATTTCGCCCAAGAGCATAATGGTGTCGCCAATGCCTACCATTTTTTCAATCTCCAGGCGCACTTTGCGAAAGGTTACTCCCAATGAAGTTAAAATCTGGTTGGATACCGTGCCGTCTATGGCGCACAGCCCCAATAAAATGTGTTCTGTTCCCACGTAGTCGTGGTTTAAGCGTTTGGCTTCTTCTTGCGCAATAAGAATAATCTTTTGCGCGTTTTCCGTAAATCGTTTGGCCATGGTCAACCTCTTAAAAAGTAATTACACCTATTATATAAAAAAACAAATCTTGTGCGGAATTTTTTCGCACACGCGCTTTGCAAGTATATTGACAAAACTAACAAAATTTGCTAAAACAGAGTATCTTGTTCCCCTGTTTGCGGGGGAAATCTATAGCATAGGGGGGTGTATGAAAATATCCTATACTAAAATTTATATTCCGGAACTCATTGCTCATAGCCACTTCTTAACGCCGCATCAAATCGGCCTGGCGGTGCTGGGGGTATGCCAACAGGCCTTCTTTGGTGAGACGGATTATGTGGCGCAAAACGCCAAAGAACGGGCCTTGTTTGAAATGCTAACAGAATGGAAAGACGAATGCTACGCGGCCCTGAAGCAGAAACGGGCGGCTGGGCGTAAAGGGGGAAAGGCCCGGTGTGCTAAACAAGAAAAATAGACGTAAGCACCGTTTCCCCAGCTGCTTGAAGCACAGTGTTTAAGCAACTAGAACTAAAACTAGAACTAGAACTATAACCAGATACAGACACAGAGACAGACACAGACACAGAGACAGAGACAGACACAGAGACACTACTATATTCTCTCTTAGTAAGAGAGAAGGGTGTTTTTTTACAGGAAACGGGCCGTAAAGGGCCTAATTTGGTATAATAGAACCAGAGGTTTTTATGGAACAAGCACGCCAACGCGCCCAGCGCATTAAACTGATTTTGACCGACGTTGACGGTATTTTGACGGACGGGAAAGTGAATTTCTTTGTCAATTCCCAAGGCAAGATGGATGAGTTTAAGTCCTTCAACACGCAGGACGGAATTGCCCTGATGCTTTGCCACAGTGCCGGTATTTTGTGCGGCATTATCACCGGGCGGCGTCATCCCACTACGGTGGAACGGGCCAAGAACCTGGGGTTTAAGTATATGTACCAGGGGTTTTTAACCAAAATCGGCCCGTTGCAAGATGTGCTGGAAAAAGAAAATCTAACCGCCGATCAAGTGTGCTATATCGGTGATGATATTACCGATATTCCCTTGCTGGCCGAAGTGGGCTTTGCGGCCACCGTCCCCAACGCAGTGGACGTAGTTAAAGACCATGCCCATTACGTAACCAAACGTGTGGGGGGCGACGGAGCCCTGCGCGAAGTAGTCGATTTTATTTTGGACGCTCAAGGCAAATTGGAGCCCATTTTGGAACAAGTAAAAGCTTCCGCCTGGACGCATGGCCCACGCCCGCAATTGGAAATTGTTACTTCTCAAGAAGGATTGAATTAGACGTATGAAAGGAAAATTTATTGTGTTGGAAGGGCCGGACCGTTGCGGCAAATCCACCCAGGCAAAATTATTATTAAACACGTTGTTGGAACATGGCAAAGATGTTATTTTGACCCGCGAACCGGGAGGAACGGAAACTGCCGAGAAAATTCGCCAAATCGTATTGGAGCCGGGCCTGGATGTGCGCCCGATGGCGGAGTTGTTTTTGTATGAAGCGTCCCGCGCCCAACACACGCAGGAGAAAATCTTGCCTGCGTTGCAAGAAGGCAAAATTGTATTGTGTGAACGCTACACCATGTCCACCTGCGCCTATCAGGGATATGGCCGCAACATTGACTTAAAGACCATCGGCACGCTCAACAAAATTGCCACGCTGGGCTTGGTACCGGATTTAACATTGGTGTTTTTAATGTCGGACAAATACTTCACCCAACGCGGGGAATATTTGTTTTCGGACCGGTTGGAAAAAGAAGACCTTTCCTTCCGCCAAAAAATGCGCCAAGGATACGTAGAGCTGACTAAAAAAACCAAAAACGCATACCTGATTGATGCGGATAAAAACGTGGATGTCATCGCGCAAGAAGTAGTAGATCTGTTACATAAGTGTAAAATTTTAGACTAATGTTTAGTGATATTTTAGGGCAGGAAAAAGCCGTTTGTTATTTGCAAAAACTTGTGCGGGAGGGGCGCACCCCCGGGGCGTTGCTATTTTGCGGGCCGGAGGGAATCGGTAAGCGCAAAGCCGCGCTGGAGTTTGCCAAAGCCCTTAATTGTGAAGATTATTTTGCCCGCCAAAGCGGCGAAGCGTGTGGCGCTTGCCCCAGTTGTGTGGCAATCGACAAAGGCACCCACCCGGATGTAACCCTGGTTGATTTTTTGTATCAGGCCCGGCTGAATTTGAAAGAAAGTGCCGACGAAGAAGAACTGGAAAAAGAACTGGCCAAACAACAACATTTAAGTGTGGATACCATCCGCACCGTAACGGCCAAGGCCCAGCAAAAAGCCGTGGGCCCGGGTTGGAAGGTGCTTATTGTGGACCAGGCCCAAACCATGCAAGGCGCGGCGGCCAATGCACTGTTAAAATTTATTGAAGAACCGCCCGCCAAAACCGTCTGGATTTTGATTACTTCCAAACGGGCTACCATGTTAGGGACGATTGTATCGCGCTGCCAGCCGTTACTGTTTGCCCCCTTGCAAGAGGCGCAGGTGGCGCAAGTCCTAAAGACCTACGCGCCCGAGTTGGAAAACCCGCTGCGTGCCGCACGTTATAGCGGCGGAAGTGTAACGGGAGCGTTGCAAGCAGCGCAAGCATTGGATTTGTTGGAACAGGGTGGGTTTGGTTCACCGGCCGGCTCCATGCAAGTGGCGGCGGGGCTTTCGCGCACGGCGGCTATGGCCCGCAAAGAAGCGCAAGCCGTGTTGGACGTGCTGATTACGGCCGTCCATGCCCAGTGGGCACAAGCCGATGAAAAACACCGCCCGGCGTTGCAAGCAGTACTGACGAAATTTGATAATTATAAGCGCACGATCGGGCGCAATGTGTCCCCGGCGTTAGTGTTGGAAACAGCCCTGATGAGCTTAGACGGACTTCCGATTGTACTTTAAGAGGAACTTATGACAAAAAAATTATATATTACTACCCCTATTTATTATGTAAATTCTGTGCCGCACTTGGGCCATGCTTATACAACGATTGCGTGCGACGTTTTGGCGCGTCACTACCGCCAAAAAGGCGTAGAAGTGCGGTTTTTAACCGGTACGGATGAACACGGGGCTAATATCGAAAAATCTGCCGCGGCCAAGGGGGTCACCCCAAAAGAGTGGGCGGACGAAGTATCGGCCAAATACCGCGCACTGTGGAAAACACTCAACATCTCTTATGACGGGTTTATCCGCACCACGGACCCCGCACACGAACATGTCGTGCAGGCCATCTTTGAAAAATTGCTCAAAAGCGGGGATATTTATTTAGGTTCGTATTCGGGTAAGTATTGCGTGTCTTGCGAGCAGTATTACGACGAAAGCGAAATGCTGGAAGGCGGCATCTGCCCCGTGCACAAAAAACCACTTACCGAAGTGCACGAAGAAACATATTTCTTTAAACTTTCGCGTTACGAAAAACCCTTGTTGATGTATTATGAAGAACACCCGGAATTTTTATCCCCCAAAACGCGTGCCAATGAAATTATTAACTTTGTAAAAGGCGGCCTGCGCGACTTGTCCGTCACCCGCACCAAAGTAAAATGGGGCGTGCCCGTAAAAAGCAACCCGGCCCATACCATTTATGTATGGTTTGATGCCCTAATTAACTATATTTCTGCGGCGGGCGCAGGGGCGTTTTTGTGTGATGAAAACCTGGCCGAACACATGCAAAAACTGGCCTTAATCCGTGCCAATAGTTTTGAAGATTTATGGCCGGCGGATTTGCACATGGTCGGCAAAGAAATCTTCCGCTTCCACACGGTCATTTGGCCGGCGGTGCTGATGGCGTTGGGGTTGCCACTACCCAAACAAGTGTTTGCGCACGGATGGTGGACGGTAGAAGGGGAGAAGATGTCCAAAACGTTGGGCAACGTGATTGACCCGGCCGAGTTAGGCGCCACGTACGGGGTGGACCCGGTGCGTGCCTTCCTATTCCGCGAGGTTCCCTTCGGCCAGGATGGGGACTTCTCCATGAATAGTTTTAGAAACCGTTATAATTCCGACTTGGCTAACAACATCGGCAACTTACTCTCCCGCACGTTAAACATGGTGTCCAAGCAAGTGCCCACCTTGCCGGAAGTAATTGATGTAGATTTGGAAGTGGTAGAAAAGGCCGCTAATACCGAAGCCGCCATTGACCGCGCCTACGACGAAATGGCCCTGGATAAAGTGCTGGAGCTGATTTATTCGTACTCGGCTGATTTGAACAAGCGCATTGCAGATACTAAACCTTGGGAACTTACGAAAACAGAGCCCGAGAAAGCCCTTAAAATATTGTTGGAAGTGATTGCCTGTGAGCGCCAAGTGGCCAAATGGCTCACTCCTTTTATGCCGACCATTGGCCCTGAAATGAGCAAACGCTTGGGGGCCGGAACGATTCAAAAATATCCGCCGCTCTTCCCCCGCATTGCCGATAAATAAGGCAATAAGTACGCGGGTACAATTACGCGTTAGCGGGATGAATTAAAAGTAGTTTGATTGAGAAACGCCTTTACTTGCCGGAATGCTTGCCCCCGGTGGGATAAGGCGTTTTTTTCGTCGGCAGAAAGTTGGGCAAAACATTTGTTTACACGGTCCACTACAAAAATAGGGTCATATCCAAAGCCGTTGGTGCCGTGGTAATCCAGTGCAATATGCCCCGGGCATACGCCTTCAAAAAATTTGACGCGTCCGTCCGGCCAGGCCATGCAAGCCACCGTTGTAAAACGGGCGGTGCGGGCTTCGTACGGGACGCCTTGCAACGCCGCCAACAATTTTTGGTTATTAGCCGCCGCGTCACACGTTGGGCCGGCATAGCGGGCCGTATGTACACCGGGTGCGCCGTGTAAAAAATCTACCTCTAGCCCCGTATCGTCCGACAGGGCCACCAGTCCGCTTTGCGCGGCGGCATAACAGGCCTTGAGTTGTGCGTTTTGCTGTAGGGTAGTGCCGGTTTCCTGCGGCAGGGTGATGTTGAAATCCGCCAACCCTTTGTAGGTGATGGGTTCGCCGTTAGAAAGCACAACAGGCAACACGCGTTGGAGTTCCTGTAATTTGTGCGTATTGCCTGTTGCGATTAAAAGCTGCATGTGTCACTCTGCAGGGTTTCTGCGTTTTTTAGCCGGTTTGGGTGCGGCGGTTTGCGTTGGCGGAATGGTAAGCATTTCGTCAATCATGTTGAGTGCCACTACATAGGCCTTGTACATGTCTTCTTCGCTGACCCATTCGGTAAAGTTGTGGGCATTGTTTTGCCCGGTAAAGATAGTGTAAGCACCGTTGCCCAGTTTTAACATCAACATAGAGGCGGTCGTTCCGGCGCGTTCTTCCAAGAACCGGGGGGTTACACCGGCGCGTTCGCACGCACGTTGGGCCACTGCTTTGGCAGCCGGGTGAATGTTTTCAGCCACGTTTTGATATTGTTTAAATACTTGGCGTTCAATTTGTACGTCAAATTTTTGAGCAATGCTGTTGGCCTTTTGGTCGGCGTAGGTTTTCCAGGCATCAATGTCGGTTTGTTTGAAGGAACGCAGGCGGAAGTCCAGCTCGGCCTCGCTCATTTTTCCGTCTACCATAGCCATGTGGTGCAATTCGGCATAGCCCTTGTCCCCGGTGCTATTGTTGGGGAGCCATTCTTCTTTGGCACAGGCAGCCCCTAATTCACAAGCAGGGGCCCACGCGTTGCGGTAGCCGTTTTCGGCGGCGTGGGATTGGTGTCCGTTAACCCCTTTTACGCGGTAGATTACTTTTTCTGCATTGAAGTTACCGACTACTACTTCTCCGTCGCTTCCACCGTCAAAGTCAAAAGCAATATCCGGGTGGTAGGGGGTTTCTTCAATATAATCGGCACTGCGACCTACGTCTTCGTTAGGAGTAATTACAATTTGAAGTTTGCCGTGTTTCTTTTCCGGGTGTTCGGCCAAGGTTTGTAACAGGGTTACCATGATGGATACACCGGCTTTATCATCCCCGGAGAGCATGGTAGTTCCGTCGGAAGTTACAATTTTTTTGCCGATCATTTTTTTCAAATACGGATCGGAATTAAAATCCATGACGTGATTGTTTTTAAGTACAATCGGTTTGCCGTCGTATTTTTCAATTACTTGGGCTTTGATATTTTTACCGGCAATATCGGGCGTGGTATCGTAGTGAGAGCTAAAGCCCAGCGTGGCGACCGGTTTGTCAATATTGGAAGGTACTTCGACATAAATATAATAGTGTTCGCTCAGCGTGGTCGGGAAGCCAAAAGCTTTAATTTGGTCATAGAGCTTTTTGGCGGTTTCAATTTGATCCGGGGTGATGTCCAAGTCATTGTCGCTTTGGCTGTCATATGTTGTGTAGGTTAAAAACCGTTCAAACAGCGTGGTGCGGTACTTGGAAGCCAAGGCGCGGTTATCGGTGGGTTTGCCTGCAAAGGCAACACTAGTTACAAGTAGTAAACTAGTTAATACGGCAAGTAGTTTTTTGTGCATAAATAATGCTCCTAAAGAAGTCTGTGTAACACAAGTATTTTAATAAGAATTTAAAAACCTGCGCAAGGGAAAAAAGGCCCAATTTTTAGTTGGGCCTTTTGGTTCTGTTGCAAATGAAGGGTATCGTCAGGAAATACGCGGGTTGTGTTGCATACTCCACAGACTAATTAGCCGCAACACGGTGCGTAAGCTGGCTTCCATTACGTCTACGTCGGCGTATTCGCGCTCACTGTGAATGTTGAACTGACCGGAGAATAAATCCGGCGCGGGAAGCCCGTTGAACGAAAGGATGGAACCGTCCGTACCGCCGCGCGCCGCGTGCAATACGGGTTTGATGTCTTCTTGCGTCATGGCTTGTTGCGCTAGCGTAATCATAACGGCGGGTATTTTTTCGGTAAAGTTGCGGTACTGGTCCGTAATTTCCAGCGTGGCCTGCCCTTTGTTATGCATGGCTTTAACCGTGCGCAATGCTTGGTTAAGTTGCCCGACCAGCGTATTCATTTCCGCATCCGTGAAGGCGCGGATAATGCCCGTAACGGTGGTAGTGTCCCCTTGGGTGGAAGACGTGTCCAAATAAATATATCCTCTGCGGCCGGAGGTGGTATCCGGGCGCGATTGACGCGGGAGCAAGGTGTGAAAGTCCGCCGCCATCAGCAGGTTGTCTGCAAAGGGGGAGTTCATCGCAAAGCCGGGATGAACGGCCCGGTTGCCGGTAAATACCGCTTTAAAAGTTTTGCCGGTAAATGTTTCGTTGGTCAGTTCACCCAGGGCACTGCCGTCCACGGTGTAGGCGTAATCGGCCGCAAATTTTTCCACGTTGAGTTTTTCAATGCCCGTGCCGATTTCTTCGTCCGGCGTGAACGCAATTTTAAGGGGGCCGTGGGCCATGTCAGGGTGGTCGTAGAGGTACTGGACCATGGTCATAATAATGGCTACGCCGGTTTTATCATCCGCGCCCAACAGCGTGCCGCCGGATGCGGTGATAATATCATGCCCGGTAGCTTGGGCCAGTTGTGGGGAGTTTTGTGCATTGAGGACGATGTTATGCTCGGCATTAATGACAATATCGCCGCCTTTATAATCTTTATGTACTTGCGGTTTTACGTTTTTGCCGGGGGCTTCCAGCGCGGTGTCCATATGCGCAATAAAAGCAACGGTGGGAGCGGGCTTAGCGGAAGTGGCCGGGATATCCGCCGTTACAATGGAGTGCGCGTCTATTTGTACGTTTTTAGCGCCGTACTTTTTAAGTTCTTTGGCCAACTCTTTAGCAAATTGCAACTGCCCCGGTGTGCTGGGTACTTTGGCGGTTTGGTCGTTGGATTGCGTATCAAACGTAACGTAGTGCGTGAAGCGTTTGGTCAGTTGCTCTTTGGCGGATTTTTTATCGTACTTAGTAGCCACTTTCCAATCCGTAACCTGTGCACCCACCGTGAGGGTGAGTGCACAGCAAATCCCGGTTAGCAGCCATTTATTCATTAGGCCAAGTCCTCCAGCGAAGCCGTTACTTGGGCCAAAGTAAGCTGGGCGGCGGCCAGTTCGGCCTTGGTTTTATCGATTTGTTCCTGCGGGGCGTGCTTGAGGAAGTTTTCCTGGCTTAAGCGTGCCTGGCGGGAGGCGATATTGGCCTTTGCAATCGATAAATCTTTCTCCAAGCGTTTGCGTTCTTTGTCAAAGTCGATTAGCCCGGTAAGCGGCACGTAAATGGCAACGTTTTCAAACGTGGCGGTAGCCGTTTGTTTGGGCTTGGCTTCGTTTACGCCAATGGTCAAATTATCCACTTTGGCCATCAGTTGGATGTAGCCGGCATAGGCGCGGATAACGTCCAATTCGCTTTCCACTTTGGCTGAAATGACCGCGGAAATCTTTAACGCGGGCGGCACATTAAATTGGCTGCGAATGGTGCGGATTTCCTTGGTAACGCCCTGGATAATTTGCATTTTGCGTTGCGCGTCCGCGTTAACCCAGGCCTCATTTGCTACGGGGTAAGAGTCGTTAAGTAAGAACTCTTCTTTCGCTCCTACATACGGGCGCAAGCTGGCGGCAATTTCTTCGGTCACAAACGGAATGAACGGGTGAAGGGCCTTGAGCGTATTATAAAGGATGTGTACGCACAAGGCCATCACGTGTTCTTTTTCGGCCGTTTGGAAGCGTTGCTTGGCCAGTTCAATGTACCAATCGCAAAAATCATCCCACAAGAAGTGGTAGAGTGTGTTGGCAGAAAGTGCCAGGTTGTATTTTTCAATTCCTTCGCGGGCGGTTTTCATGGCTGCGGTAAAGCGGTCCAAAATCCACACGTCGGCCAGTTCTTTGACCTGGGTTGGCATTGTCAGCGGGCCGTTAATGCCTTCCATATTCATTAAAATAAAGCGCGAAGCGTTATAGAGCTTGTTGCAGAAGTTGCGTGCACCGGTGATGCTCTCTTCGCTATACGGAATATCCTTGCTGGGTACCGCTTGCATCAGCAGCGAAAAGCGCACCGCGTCCGTGCCGTACTTGGCGGTCATATCCAAGGGGTCAATGACGTTGCCCTTGGATTTGCTCATCTTTTGGCCGGATTTATCGCGGATAATGCCGTTTAAATACACGTCTTTAAAGGGAAGTTTGCCCGTAAAGTTAAGCCCCGTCATTACCATGCGGGCCACCCACAGGTACAAAATTTCATACCCGGTTACCATAACACTGGTAGGATAGAAGTGGTCCATTTGCGCGTTCTTTTCCGGCCAGCCGAATACGGACATGGGCCACAGGGCGGAAGAAAACCACGTGTCCAGCACGTCGGGGTCTTGCACCAAATCGTGCCCGTGGCAGTGGGGGCACTGGGCGGGTTTTTCAAAGGAAACAATGGGCTTTGCCCCGTCCTCAAACGAAACTTTGGTTAGCTGTTCGTGGCCTTGTTGGTCATTGGCAAAGGTAAGGCCGCTCTTACTGCACTCTCTGCAATACCATACGGGAATGCGGTGGCCCCACCAAATTTGGCGCGAGATGCACCAATCTTGGATGTTTTTAAGCCAGTTTAAAAAGGGGTTTTTCCAGTTGGCCGGGTGAAATTGCAGTTCGCCCGTTTCGGCGGCTTTAATGGCCGGGGCGGCAATTTCGTCCATTTTTACAAACCACTGTTCGCTCATAAACGGCTCAATGGCGCTGCCGCAACGGTAACAGGTGGAAACCGCGTTTTGATATTTTTCTTCTTTGACCAGTAGCCCGGCGGCGTCCAAATCTTTGACGGTTTCTTTGCGGCACAGTTCGCGGTCCATGCCCAGGTATTTTTCGGGGCAGTTGACCATCTTGCCTTTGTCGTTAATTACCGTCATGATAGGCAAGTTGTGGCGTTTGCCTACTTCGTAGTCGGTCGCGTCGTGGGCGGGGGTGATTTTTAAGGCACCGGTTCCAAATTCCATTTCCACGGCTTCGTCAGCAATAATCGGGATGGCGCGGTTGGCCAGCGGGATGATTACTTTTTTGCCCACCATGCTGGCAAAGCGTTTGTCTTTGGGGTTGACGGCAATAGCGGCGTCGGCGTAAATGGTTTCCGGGCGGGTGGTGGCAATGACAATGCCCTCGCTGCCGTCCTCGCCTTTGTAGCGCAGGTGCCACAGTTTGCCGTTGTGTTGTTCGTGTTCAACTTCAATGTCCGAAAGGGCGGTGGAGCAACGCACACACCAGTTGATGAGGCGTTTGCCGCGGTAGATATATTTTTTATCCCACCATTGTTTGAAACATTCATACACGGCGCGGGCGCGCTTTTGGTCCATGGTAAAGCGGATGTCGCTTAAATCCAGCGCCCAGCCCATTTTGCGAAATTGGGTATAAATAGCATTGCCGCATTCGTTGTACCAATCCCACACTACTTTTACAAATTCTTCGCGGCCCAGGTCGTGACGGGATTTGTGTTGTTCCTTGGCCAGTTTTTTCTCAATGACGTTTTGTGTGGCAATCCCACCGTGGTCCGTGCCGGGTACCCAGTAGGCATCTTCGCCAAACATGCGGTGCGCGCGGATTAAAACATCTTGCAGGGTATTGGTAGAGGCGTGACCCATGTGCAGTGCGCCGGTAATATTCGGTGGCGGAATGACAATAACAAAGGGTTTTTTAGTCGGGTCAGCTTTGGCGGCGAACAAGTGGGCATTTTGCCATTTGTCCGCGAGTTTTTTTTCTACTTCTTGCGGTTCATACGCTTTGGGTAACATATTTACTTCCTTCGGTTTTGAATTTGCGTGATGTGACTTCACGCGTAACCTATTTATATTTTACTATTTTTGTAAGAGCGGTGCGCGGTTGGCTGTGTATACAGGCAACAGATTGTAAGAGCACGCCTGTTTATGTTAGAATTTTTCTTAATACAAGGAGAAAAAATAAATGTGGGATTTCCTTTCAGAGATAGAAGGACCTCTCGGTGCGTTGCTACTGATAGGGGGCATCATTTTTTTGGGAATTAAAACCTCAAAGAAATATATATTCGTACGTGACCGTTTTAAACTGGATGTTCCAAACCGATGTGTAATGATTAATAAGGAGCGTATCTTCTTTGAAGAAATAGATTTTGTAACCGTGTATGAATTGGAGCAACCTTCCGCATTGGAAAAGGGTTTTATGTATAAGGCGGGAAGTTACGCCAGCAGGAACCTCTACATGACGCAAATCATCTTCCGCTTAAAAGACGGTTGTGAAAAGGAGTGTACGTTCAACAAAAAGACTTCCTTATACAAAGCATTAAAACAATTAAAGCCTTATGTCCCGGTGCGTGCCTATATTGAAGATTTTAAGCCGCCAGTTTACTGGGAGTGGATCTTTATAGTGGTGGGGATTTTATTTTTTGTATTTCTAAAGATACTGTATCGTATTTAAAAAAACACCCTTGCGGGTGCTTATCAAAAAATTTAGTTTTACGACCGAGCCGCGAAAGCTGTTCACTCCCTGGCTCCAGCTTGTTTTAAAATTTCTACGATTTGCATATTTCCTTATAAAACATTTTAATAGGTGTTTGGCCGCACCCTAGGGCTAAGGGCCTAGGCCCGCGTAGGTCCTTTTTCCCTGGAAAAATAACCAAACTCTATCAATACTATCATTGTAAGCGTTCAGTGAAGGAGATAAAAATATGAAGAAAATCATGGTACTGTTATTAGTAGTGGGTTTGGTAGCTACGCCCGGTTTTGCTAAAAATGGAAAAAAATACAGAAGAGCAACCCGAACCGCAACCACGCGGCCTCAGAAACAAGTAAACAGACCGCAGTTGGAGCATCAAGTAAAATTGGCTGAGTTTGAAGCGGCTTATAAAGAGTATAAGGGCTTGCTTGCACTTCGTAAAAAAGCAGTTTCCCAAGAGAAAGAAACGGATGCTTTATTAAAAATGGCGGAGGCCTATCTGCACGTGTGGGGAATTGATGGTAGCGGGAAAGGAATTGCCTATCAGCGTTTTGGTGGGAACTGGAGAGTGCACGGCAAAGAAGTCAATGCAATGGATTTCCTGCGGGAGCAAGCGGCTTTACTGCCCGAAGGACAAGAACAGCAAGCAAAGTATGCAAGCTTGCTGGAGTCAGCCCAACGCTCCGGAAGAGAGTACCGTACCTTGCAAGAAATGTATGAGGCATTCTTGAAAAAAGTAGAGTATGATATACAAACCTATATCGACATACAAAACTATTATCAAAAGAAAAGTAGACAAACCTCAGATAGCAAATTGGAAAGACGTGGCAAATAATCCGCGCAAGATGTGTACAATCCCCAAACAGCCGTTTGGGGATTTTTGCGTACAACGTACAGTTTAGCCGTGGATGTTTGCTTAATAATTTCTAAGTTCTTCAAAAACGTGCCCGTACGCGGTACGTAATGCCAAAGGAAGTTTGTAGGGGTACGCGCATTTATGTTACAATTTCTCATACATTAGGGGGATCTATGATAGACATTATAATATGGGCCATACTGATTGCTTTTTTTATTTGGCAACTTAAAATGTTAAGGAAATATGTGTTGCAATATGACCGTTTTAAACTGAATGTTGCAACCCGCCAGGTTGAAGTAAACAAAGAGCGCATTATTTTAGATGAAATAGCGGCGGTGACGGTGCGAGAATTGGAGCAACCCTCTGCCTGGGAAAAGGCACTATCCAAAAGCGCCGCCCATGCCTATATGGCGCAGCTTGTTTTTCAATTGAAAAGCGGGTATGAAGTTGCGTGCAAATTTAACAAAAAGGGCACACTGTACAAAGCATTAAAACAACTCTCTCCCTTGGTGCCCGTTAACGCGAATATTGAAGATTATAAACCACACACAAACTGGGTGGCTGTTTGCCTTGCGCTGATTATTGTGGTTGTGCTGATTGTGATGGTGCTTTCGGCAGGGCGGGCATAGGGAAACCTTTTCTCAATCGTGCAACAAAAAAGCTCCGGCTTTCAAATCTCTACGCCACACCAAGCAGTGGGTGTGGCTTCCATTTCTCCGAAAAATTAAAAACTGCCAACACAACGGAGAGAAGTTTTCAAAATAAAAGGGCCTAATTCTAGGCGCGAACTTGCGAAGTATACTGTGCGCAGCGGCGCGGCAGCGCCGAGGTATTCGAGCAAGTGAGTAACAAAGAAGTAGGACTTTTTAGTAAGAAAACTGGCGGAGAGGGAGAGATTCGAACTCTCGATACGGTTTCCCGTATGCAGTCTTTCCAGGACTGTGCCTTAAACCGCTCGGCCACCTCTCCAAGAAAACGGTGTGTGAATTTAATTGACCTCATTATTATAGCAAATTCGTTGCGTTTGCGCACGGTTTCGTCTAACTAAAGGAGAGATTTGTTATAATTGTAGCATGAAAAAAATTTCATTACCGATTGTCCTTTTAGGGGTATTACTCATTGAAACAGTGTGGTCTTACACCCACGCATATGACATCCAGGTTTGGTGGACTGAATACACCAGTGCCTTGTTCTTGATGTTGCTCTTTGGGCTTACTTATCGCAAATTCCGCTTCTCGAATTTATCGTACAGCGTATTGTTTATTTTTTGTTTTTTACAAATTATCGGCGCGTGCTATACGTTTGAGCGGGTGCCGTTTGATGCCGTGACGCAATGGTTTGGTTTTGAGCGCAACCATTACGACCGATTGGCCCACTTTATGGTGGGTGTAAATAGTGTGCTGGTGTGTGAGTTTTTATGGCGTAAACAAATCGTGCGTTCGGTAAAATGGGCCGCTGTTTTTGGCATTATTTTTATTATGGCACTGGCTAACTTTTGGGAGCTGATTGAATGGGCTTATGCCGAAATTGACGGCGGTTCGGCCGGGCTTGCTTTTTTGGGCTCACAGGGGGATATGTGGGACGCTCAAAAGGATATGCTGATGGATACGCTGGGGGCGTTAGTAGGCAGTGGCCTTTTTTATATAAGGTTTCGCGCACGCTAAGTGTGTTTGTGCACACCCAATGCGCGTAAGAGAAGCGTAAACGGGAGTATGATGCAGATGCCAACCAGCATCACACACAACGTGACTAAAACCCCCACCGCCAGCGTCAAAAACCCGCCCAACATGCCGCCTAAATCTCCTTGCGGGCGTGCATGATCGCCGGGCGTGTGCCAGGAGGGCGGCTGATTAGCGCGAATTACCGTCGGGCGTAGCGGCTCGCTTTTCCCCAATGTGGCGCGTTTGGCACCCTGGGTTGAAAAGTCCTCCACAACCTCTGCTTCGATCACTTCTTGCTTGTTTGATTGCATACCTATATTGTAGCAATTCTACGTCAAAACCTTTACGCTTAATTTGATATAATGTTTTTATGGCAAACGAAGTGTTGTTTTTGGGCATGGATGTGGGTTCCACTACCGTAAAAATAGTAGTGATGAACGCGCAGGATGAGATTTTATTTTCCACCTATCAGCGTCACATGTCCGACGTGTTGCCCACCCTTATTAAAATCTTGCGCCAAGTAGCCGCTCAATTTCCAAACCATTCTTTTAAGTTGGCGTTAACCGGGTCGGGGGCGTTGTCGCTCTGTACGCGGCTAAATTTGCCGTTTGTGCAAGAAGTGATTGCCTCCAGCTTAAGTATTAAACATAAAATTCCCCAAGCGGATGTAATCATTGAACTGGGCGGCGAAGATGCCAAGCTTACCTTTTTAACCAGCGGAACCGATTTGCGTATGAACGAAACCTGTGCCGGTGGCACGGGGGCGTTTATCGACCAAATGGCTTCGTTTTTAAATATGACGGTGCCGGAAATGGATGCATTGGCGTTGCAGGCCACTACCATTTATCCTATTGCTTCGCGTTGCGGCGTGTTTGCCAAAACCGATATCGTCCCCCTGATTAACGAAGGATGTGCCAAAAGTGATATTTGCATGTCCGTGATGCAAGCCGTGGTCAATCAGTTTATCGGCGGGTTGGTGCGCGGGCGGGAAATTACCGGTACGGTTGTTTTTTTAGGCGGCCCGCTGGCTTTTATCCATTCGTTACGCACTTGCTTTATTAATACGCTCAAATTAGATGACCAGCATGCTATTTTACCCAAACAGGCCGAACTGTTTGTGGCACTGGGGGCGGCGCTGTTTGCTAAAAACGATACGTCAGACGCTAAAAATATCACAGCGGTGATTGATAGCTTTGAAAAATTAGGTACCGAAAACGATATCCAAAAACTACCGCCTTTGTTTAAAGATGCGCAAGAACGTCAGGAATTTTTGGAACGCCACCGCCAAGCCAATGTGCCTTCTTTCCCGTTGGAAGAATACGAAGGAAACGCTTATCTGGGCATTGACAGCGGCTCTACCACGCTTAAAGCCACGTTGATTGACGACCAAAACCGCTTGCTTTATTCTTACTATGGCTCTAATAACGGGGATCCCTTTGCGTTGGCGCTGAACATTTTAAAAGAAATATATACCCGTAAAAAACCGGGGCTGGTTATTAAAGCCGCGGCCGCTACCGGCTACGGAAGTGCCCTGCTCAAAGCCGGTTTGAAGCTGGATATTGATGAAGTGGAAACCGTAGCGCACTGTACCGCTTCCACATTTTTTGCCCCCAATGCCACGTTTGTATTGGATATCGGCGGGCAAGACATCAAGTGTATGACGTTAAAAAACGGCGTCATTGAACGTATTGGCTTAAACGAAGCTTGCAGTGCCGGGTGCGGTTCTTTTATTGAAAATTTTGCCAAGTCCTTGCACATGGAGTTGCCCGAATTTGTGGAAGCCGCTTTAACGGCTAAAAATCCGGTAGATTTAGGAACGCGCTGCACGGTGTTTATGAACTCCAAGGTAAAACAAGCCCAAAAAGAAGGCGCCAAAGTGGGCGATATTGCCGCGGGGCTTTCCTACTCTGTCATCAAAAATGCGTGCTACAAGGTCATTAAAATTCACAACGTCAGTGAACTAGGCGATTGCATTGTAGCCCAGGGCGGCAGTTTCTTAAATGATGCGTTGCTGCGTGCGTTGGAAATTCAAGTAGGCAAACCCGTTATCCGCCCGGGTCTTTCGGGCTTGATGGGGGCATTTGGGGCGGCCTTACTTGCCAAGAAACGCGGCCCGGAAAACGGCCGCCAGACCCGTTTGCTTACCGCAAAAGATATCGAACAGTTAAAGCTGACCACCAAAAACGTGCGCTGCCAAGGTTGTTCCAACCATTGTATGTTAACCATCATTAATTTTGGCGGCAAAGAGAATTTTGTTTCCGGTAACCGTTGTGAACGCGGTGCCGGGATGGCTAAAAATAAACACATCAATTTGTGTAAGTATAAGTATGACCGCTTATTTAATTACTACAAGCCGCTTGATAAAAAGCAGGCGCGCCGCGGTACGGTAGGGGTCCCGCGTGCCTTGGGGATGTTTGAAAACTACCCCTTGTGGTTTACGTTACTTACGGAGCTGGGTTTCCGGGTGGAATTGTCGGATGCTTCTTCCAAAAAATTATTTTTTAGCGGGTACGGCTCTATTCCTTCCCAAACGGTATGTTATCCGGCCAAAATGGCCCACGGGCACATTATGGACCTGTTGGAAAAACAAGTGGACGCTATTTTCTTTCCGTGTATCCCGCGCGAACAAAAAGAATTTGAAAGCCAAGAAGACAGTTATAACTGCCCGGTTGTGGCAGGATACCCGGAACTGCTATCTAAAAATATTTCGGAGTTGGTACAAAGCAATATTCCTTATTATGCGCCCTTCTTGCCGTTGGACGCCGATGTGTTGGCCCGCCGGCTAAAAAAAGTAAAACTGTTTAGGGATTGCTCCGCGCGCGAACTTAAAAATGCCGTAAAAAAGGCATTTGCCGAACAACAAAAATTTGCCCAAGATATCCGCGCCGCCGGGGTAAAAGCCGTAGAAGAACTACGTGCTAAAGGCGAATTTGGGATTGTGCTGGCCGGGCATCCGTACCATATTGATCCGGCCGTCAACCACGGGATTCCCGAGCTTATTAACGCTTGCGGCCTGGCGGTACTTACTGAAGACAGCGTGGCCCATTTAAAACCCAACCCGGGGGCGTTAACGGTGCGCGATCAGTGGACGTATCACTCCCGTTTGTACCGCGCCGGTTCATTCACGGGGGATACGGACAACTTAGCCATTTTGCAACTGGTTTCCTTCGGGTGCGGGGTGGATGCAATCACCGCAGACCAGTTGGAGGAAATCACCAGTGCGCAAGGCCGTTTGTACGCCCAGATTAAAATTGACGAAGGGGAAAATTTAGGTCCGGCTAAAATTCGTATCCGTTCGCTCTTGGCGGCTATGCGGGAACTTGCCCCCAACACAGGTAAAAAACAAAAAGCACAAAATACACCGGCTCCCTTTACCCCAGAGATGAAAAAAACGCATACCATTTTGGTGCCGCAGATGTCCCCGGTGCATTTCCAATTTTTAGAAGCCGTCTTTGCCAGCGAAGGGTACCGCATAGTTCAGCTGGAACACGTGACCAAAGAGGCCATTGAAATGGGGCTTAAACATGTAAATAACGACGTGTGTTACCCGGCCATTGTGGTGATTGGGCAACTATTAAAGGCGGTCAAAGACGGCGGATTTGATACCCACAAAATTGCCTTGTTAATTAGCCAAACCAACGGCGGGTGCCGTGCTTCCAATTATGCGGGGCTGTTGCGCCGTGCGTTGGCCCAGTGTAATTTGGGATACATCCCCGTGCTTACAATGAACGTTAGCGGAAACTCGGCTAATATGGGTTTTAAATTCGGACATAAAGCCTTGCTGCGCGGCGTGATGGCCGGATGTTATGGTGATGCACTAATGCGGATGACCTACCGGGTCCGTCCGTATGAAAAAAAAGCCGGCTCTACCCAGCAATTGGCAGACAAATGGGTGGAACGCATTAAGAAAAACATCAAAAGCGGCAACTTGATTAAGTTTGTATATAATATGCTGTTGATGATTTGGCAATTTGACCGTTTACCCTTAAAACGCCAGCGCCGCAAGCCGCGTGTGGGGTTGGTGGGGGAAATTTTGCTTAAATATCACCCGGATGCCAATAACCAGGCCGCGCTGGTGGTGGAACAAGAAGGCGGCGAAGCCGTCGTCCCGGATTTGGTAGATTTTATGTTGTACGGGTTTTATGACCATATCTTTAACTATCGCCATATGCAAGGTTCTTGGAAGGCCAGCGCGGTAAGCTATATTAGCATTTGGTTCTTGGAGTTGTTTCGCTTTCCGCAGCGTTTTGGGTTTTGGCTTTCCCGTCGTTTTGATCCGCCGGTGGTGTTTAAAAATCTGCGCAAAAAAATCCGTGGGATTGCTTCGTTGGGCCATCAAACCGGTGAGGGGTGGTTGTTAACGGCAGAAATTGTAGAACTGTTGGAAGCCGGTGTGCACAACGTGCTTTGCATGCAACCGTTTGGCTGTTTACCCAACCACATTGTGGGGAAAGGATTTATTAAAGAAATTAAAAAGCGCTTCCCGTCTGCTAATATCATTGCGGTGGATTACGACCCGGGTGCCAGTGAAACCAACCAAATCAACCGCATCAAGCTTATGATGTCTATCTCTAAAGACAACGCGTCTGCCAAATAATTTGTTTGTAATTACAAAGGGGGACTTTTCAAAGTCCCCTTTTATTTGGAAAAGTAGCTGGCACATTATCCTGGCAACTATAGATGCAATTGCTTTTCGCACTCCCGTAGTTTTCCGTCATAAACGGAAATTTTGTAATTGAGGCGCTTAAGCGTAGCTTGCAACATTTTCACTTGCGCTTGGATGCGCTCACGCTCTTTGAGTAGTAGCTCTTTGCGGGCCAAGAGGGTTTTGTCCCCTTTTTGAAACAGCGATACATATTTGTGTAAGGTTTCAATGGAAAGCCCGGCTTCACGCATGCATTTAATAAATTCTACCCAGCGGCAGTCCTCGGGTTGGTAGTCGCGCTGGCCGGCTTCTGTGCGCTGCACAGGCGGGATAAGCCCTTCTTTTTCATAATAGCGCAGGGTATCTGCGCTTAAATTATATTTTTGGCTTACTTGTGAAATAGTCATCATAAACTCCTGTACCCTTATTATAACTCTTAGAGCTTGCTTTAGGGCAATTTATTTTAGTCCTATGGATTTGATGGGCCTTTTGTGCGTCAGCAACGGGAAATCAATTTGCTAGAATATGCGTATGAAACGCAACGGACGCATTTTTATTTTACTGTTTACACTTGTTCTGTGGAGCGCAAGCAGCTTGTATGCTGTTAATTGGAAGTTCCCGGCCCGCAAAGAGGTGATTCGGCGCAACAGAGCGCGCGTGGTGGTGCATGGTGCATATGAGTGGCCCCTCAAACGGGCTGCACGGATATTGCCTGTGCGTTCGGTCAAACGTCCTACCCCTCGCACAATCGCCCGTGCCCGGCAAGATTTAACGCGCGCCCTTCAACCCTCTGTTAAAGAGTACACCCAATCAGCCCAACAAAATGCCCGTGAGCTGGCGGCCAATTTGCGAATTCGAAAAATACTGCAAACGGTTCAAGCGCGTGCGCGCATAGAGTTGGTGCGCCGTCGTTCTTTCCCGACTTGGCAAGAAGTGGACGCGGTAATTTTTGATTTGGACGGTACGCTGTTGGATTCGCTGTGGGCGTGGGAAAATTCCGGCACTAATTACTTGCGCTCCATCGGCATAGAGCCCGCGGAGGATTTACAAGAAAAACTGGAAACGATGTCACTTATGGACGGGGCGCGCTACGTAAAGCAAATGTATAACTTGCCGGACCCGCCCGAAGTTATTTTAGAAAAAACACTGGCCCCTATCAAAGACCGTTATTTTTATGAAATAGAAGCCATGCCGGGGGTGCAGGAACAGTTAGCCCGCTTAAACGCGCAAGGTGTTAAAATGGCGGTGGCTACGGCTTCCCATAAAGATTTTGCACAGGCCGCCCTGAAACGCTTGGGGATGCTGGATTACTTCGATTTTATTATTACGTGTGATGAAGTGGGCGTTGGCAAGACCAGCCCCAAAGTATATGAAGAAGCCCTCGCGCGTTTGGGAACTATAAAAGAGCGTACATTGGTGGCGGAAGACGCCTTGTATGCCCTGGAGACGGCACACCAAGCCGGGTTCCCTACCGCCGCTATTGAGGAGGCCCACTCCCTGGAGCAAGCCGCTCAAAAAATGCGGGTGGCCGATTATTATATTATTGAGTATAGCGGACAAAATACACTGAGCAAGTAACTCTTTTTGCGTTAAAAAACCCCCGCGTTGTGCAGGGGTTTTTGTTTTGGGTATTCAAAACAAGTTATTTGGCTTTGTTAAAACCTTTCCAAATGAGGGCAGCTAACGCGGCACCGATAAACGGCCCAACGACAAATACCCACAATTGGCACAAAGCTTGTCCGCCCAACACCAAAGCGGGCCCAAAGCTGCGGGCCGGGTTGACGGAAGTACCCGTGAGCGGGATGCCCATGATGTGTACAAAGGTCAAGGTTAAACCGATTACCAAGCCGGCAATAGTGGCGGTCTTTTCGCTAGAGGTTACCCCTAAGATTGTCAGTACAAAGATACAAGTCAAAATAGCTTCTACGATTAAAGCCCCGCAAGCGGTGAGGCCGATAGAAGAAGCGGCACCATAGCCGTTGGCGCCTAACCCAGTAGCAGCAATGCCGCCCAGGTTGGTCATATTGATAATAGCGGCTAAGGTCAAAGCGGCCAAGAGCGCGCCCAAACATTGGGCTACTACATAACCAAAGAAATCTTTGGCGGTCATTTTGCCGCTCATCCACACACCCAAGGAAACGGCCGGGTTGATGTGGCAACCGGAAATATCACCGATGGCATAAGCCATGGCTACGATAGAAAGACCAAACGCAAAGGCAATCCCTAAAGTGCCCAGCGCGGCGCCTGCAATGGCGGCAGATCCGCAGCCAAAGAGGGTTAGTACAAACGTACCTAACAATTCAGCAGTATATTTTTTCACAGTTTTCTCCTAATGCCGGGGCGTGTTGCGCCGTGCGGCTAAGTTGCTACCCATATATTGTAGCAATTTAAAAGGAATTTAATAAACTACTATCGTTTCGTATCTCATGGACGAAATTCCCAGAGAAATTAGGTCCAAAGACATAATTTGAAATAGGTCTTTGTTTTGTACAAAATAGGTCTTTTGGCCCTGGGAAAAAACTACAAAAATGATAATAATGTAATTGTAATCATTTAACCAAAGGAGAGGAGTGTATGAAGAAGCTAATAGTGATGTTGTTGGTATTGGGTTTGGTAGCCGCCCCGGTTTTTGCTCAAAAACGTCAACCTCAGCAAGTGAAAGCAAATTTGCCTAAAATGTATGGCGAAGTGGAACTGGCTGAGTTTAATGCCGCTTACAAAAAATATACGGATTATGTTCTGTTTAATAAGAAGGCAAAATCCAAAAAGCAAGAATTACAGGCCTTGTCGCAAATGGCTGCGGCTTATATGAACGTTGATAATTTTGATCGTATTGAAAAGTCCTGCAAACATTTCCAAGGGGTCTGGGTGATTAATGATGAAGAAGTAAATCCGTTGGACTTCTTGGCCAAACAAGGAAAATTATTGCCTCAAGAACAACAAGAGTCTTATGCCAAGTTCTTGCAACAAGTGGAACTTGATATTCAAAGGTATCGTGCTATGCATCCGGTGGGTGAACATGCAGTAATGAAATCGGAGTGTAAACCGAGCATAGCGGGAGAACTAATCCGGTGCACGGAGCCATCTTCTCCATTTAAGCATTTGCAGAAACTTCCATAGATGATCTGTAAAAATTCCCCAAACAAACAGTTTGGGGAATTTTGCGTTACAGGGGTACAAAACGTAGAGCGCTTCCATTTTACGACAAGTCAATTAAGTGCCAATTTTCTTGATACAACTCTTGCAGTTTGCGCTTAAACGCCAAGTGCTCGGGCGCAGAAAGGGACGGATCCGCCGCTAATAATTCGTCGCGGTCTTCAATGGCCCAGTACAAAATATTGCGGTCCTTAAAAATATCACCGGCCTTAAATTCCAATTCTCCGCTTTGGCGCGTACCTAAAATTTCGCCCGGTCCTCTAAGTTGCATGTCTCGCTCGCCGATTTTGAACCCGTCGCGTGTAGCACAAATAATATCCACCCGCTCTTTGGCTACACTACCGGCGTGTTGAGGAACCAGCACACAGTAACTGGCGTGCTCGCCGCGGCCCACGCGCCCGCGCAACTGGTGCAAACTGGCCAGGCCAAAACGCTCGGCATTTTCAATCACCATCACAGTCGCGTTTTTGACGTCAATACCTACTTCTATGACGGGCGTGGCAACCAAAATATCGGTTTTGTGTGCGGCAAAATCCGCCATCACGCTTTCCTTTTCTTGCTGGCTCATCTGCCCGTGCAAGACCGCTAAGCGAAACTGCGGAAAAACTTTCTTAAGTTTTTCAAATTCTTCCGTAACGGCTTTGGCGGAAATTTTTTCACTTTCTTCAATAAGCGGGAACACGATATACGCCTGGCGGCCTTGGGCCACTTCGGTGCGGACACGGTCATAAGCCAGTTTACTGGTGGCGCAGTCGGTTACGATAGGTTGACGGCCGGGGGGAAGTTCGCTAAGGGTGGATACATCCAAATCTCCGTAAAAGGCCAGCGCCAGTGTGCGTGGAATAGGGGTGGCGGTCATAGTAAGCAAATCCAGCTTGGCGGTTTTTTCCTTGAGCTTGCTGCGTTGTTTGACACCAAAACGGTGCTGTTCATCTATCACCGCCAAACGCAAATTGTGAAATTGCACCGTATCCTGAATGACGGCATGCGTGCCTACCAATATATGGATTTTTCCGTCCGCCAATTCCTGTAAAATTTTTTTCTTGGTGGCGGCTTTGGTGCTGGAGGTCAGTACAGCCACATTGACTGGGAGCCCCTTAAGCATCCGTTTAAACGTAAGAAAATGCTGCTCGGCTAAAATTTCGGTTGGTGCCATTAGTGCCGCTTGATATCCGTTTTCCACCGCCAGTAGCATGGCGCACAGGGCTACCACGGTTTTGCCGGAGCCCACATCCCCTTGCAAAAGGCGGTTCATCGGCCGGGCAGACGTGAGGTCACTAAAAATCTCGTTGATGACCTTTTTTTGGCTGTTTGTAAATTCAAAGCCCAGCTGCTGCCGGAAGGGCGTAAGCAAATTCTTTTTGATTTTGTACGTATAATCTTTGGCTAAAATTTTGGTTTGCGTGCGTTTAATGCCCCACGCGGTGGCAAGGAGTAAAAATTCCTCATAGGCCAGGCGTGCGCGCGCGGAGGTTAGCTCGGCCATAGAGTTTGGAAAATGAATGGCTTTTAGGGCTTGCGCAGCACTGAGCAGTTTGCGCTTTTCCAACAAATTTTTTGGCAAAATTTCCGGCGTGTCTGTCAGGGTGCTGGATTGCAGGGCCTCGTACATAAATTGCCGAAATTGTTTATTGGTTAACCCTTCGGTTAATGCGTAGATAGGGGTTAAACGCCCCGCATGCAAACTGGTCAGTGCATCAGCTGCTACGTACGCTTCTTCCACGGTTACTTGGTTAGCAAACATGGCACTGCGGTCATTTTTGCGGCCGATGACCCACACTTCATTATTGGTATGAAAATCTTTTTTAAGTTGTCCAAACGGGTCAAACCGAAACGCACGGTACATCCGTTTTTTGAACCAGGTGCACTCAATTTGTTGGCCTTTTTCGTCTTCCAGTACGGCTTTAAAGATAAGCACACTGCGCGCCGGGATTTGTTGCGTGCGCAAAACTCTGCCTTTAAAAACAACCAGCGCATCCGAATTATATTCGTTGGGGGTGGTGTTTAGGCGGCGGTCCTGGTACGTGCGCGGATAATAGCGCAGTAAGTCCTGCACCGTTTGCACTTCCAAGCGTTCAAACAGCTTGGCTTTGGCCGGGCCGATCCCCTTTAAATATTGGATTTTTACAGGCGCACTCATAGCAGTATTGTAGCAATTTCAAAGCCCCTTGTTTTTTTTAGTAAATCTCTTATACTTACAGTATAACCTTCTGTTAAAACCGTGGGTGGTCTTTTGAGGAAGGGAGGATATTTTTTATGAAACGGTTACTGGCGTTACTAATTGGTATAGGGGTTGCATTACCGGCTTTAGCAGTACAAAAGCCGGGGCAGATGCCGCGTTTTATTTCCACCTGGGCAGCCGTGAGGGATGCGGGCCCTGGGGAACACCATACCAAAAAACGGGATACATACACGGTGTTATATAAGTTAACGTCCGGCCAGCCGATTTCCGTATCGCTGGATTTTGCTTCTGCCACCCCGGATAAAGAACGTGAAATCTACCAAAAGGCCCTTGACCAAGCGTACAAGGATTGGTTCCGTAACGCGCAAGAATACATCAAACAAAGCGGACACAAAAAAGATTTTACCCAGGTATTAGCACGCCTTAAAAAACCGAAGGTAAACTTTATTACGTCCCCTAAAGAGGCGGATTTAGAAGTACATGTAATGCCTTTTGAGGATGTGCAGAAACAATGCCTGTCGCAGGAAGGATTGTATTCCGTAGCAGGGTGTGTAAGTGTGCAAATGGAACAAGCCGGCAAAATGTTCCTGCCCGATTTGAATGGCTTATACCAGGCTTTAGTCAAGGAAAATGCGCGGAATGCCAAAGTTAAAAATGTAGCAGTGAAGATGTTGTACAAAAGCACTATTCCACATGAAGTTGGCCATACCTTAGGATTAGCGGACCAATACGAAGCGGCAATCCATCATACCAGTCACGACATTTACCGCTCCACCCACGTACGCAAAGGGATGATGAACAACAATCAATTTTCGTGTGATGATGCAGACGGGATTGTCAATTTGCTAGACATCCTCTACGGGGTGGAACCGGGGCGTAGCCAAGGGTGGCATAGCCTTTGTAAAGATTCGCCGGATGTGTACGTCAACGGGGTAGCCCTGGGGACCGGCCCGTACGTTATTAAAGCACCGGATCCCTTCACCTTTAAGGTAGATACGTATCAGCGCAACAAATTGGTACGCACGCAGTCGTTCAAACTGGAGCAGCCCACTTCGCTAAATCCGCTTACTGCCGTGCCGGATACCACCGTACTGAAAGCGGATGAGTTGGGCCGCCCGGCCCGTACGCAGGGCCCGCAAGGGGAAATTATTTACTACCAGTATAGTTACGGGTTGCAGCTGCGTTTGATTACCAAAAATGATAAGGCGTTGCGTCTGGAAACCAAAGATGATAAATCGGTGGAGCAAGGGCTTTTTTCGTTCCTCACGATTCATAGGCATTTGCACGAGATGGTTTTGTCCCCCGGCAAAATAACCCTTCTGATGCTCAGCAAGGCCGACAACGGAGAAATGACTGCTATGTATGAGGAAAGCATCAAAGAAGGCGAAAAATTGACGATTGAAATGACCTTTGCCCCCAACGGAACTGTCACCCAAAAACAGGTGACGGATAATCGCCCGGCGGTAACAGCCACACCTCGCCCCCAGGCCTCGCCTACTGCAAACCATAAAAGGGTGGATTCCAAGGGCCAGCAAGGCCGCTCCTCTAATGCCCATGGAAGAAAAGGTACAGCCAACGCAAAGGGCTCGTCCGGCAAGCGTTCTGCTCAAGGGCCGCAGAGCCAAACTGCTTCGTTAGGTGAGCGGGTAGCCCAGCGGGTTGACCAGCAAGCTACGCAGCAAGAAATTGCCGCCAAAACAAAATTATTGGAACAATGGGCCCGCGCGCAAAATCGCGTAGGGAATGGTAGATGGTCCGTGCATTAACGGGGTGTTTTATGAAACGCATTTTATTATTACTAGGTCTGTTTTTATTAACCCCTGTTGCCTTAACCGCTAAGCCAACGGCGTTGATGAGCAATTATATCCATGATTCTAAACGATATATGACGTATAAGATTGTGCGCGGGCAGCCACTTAACGTGCTGGTGCAGGTCCCGCGTTTCCCCGAACGCCAAAGCGACTATGAGGCATACGTGCTGCGGCTTTACGATAGGTGGTTTCACTCTGCTGCCGCTGTGATCCGTAGTTCCAACCGTCGCGAATTTGACGATCTCTTGCCCGTGTTATCGCAACCAGTAAAGATACGTTTTGTATCAAACCAAGAAAAATATGACATTAAGTTTCGGTTTGTTTCGCCAAAAGAGGTGCGAGGTGAAATAGGTGGCCATTCCAACGGTGCTTTTAGTTTTAGCCCTGATGGCGCGGAAATTGTAGTTTCTGACAAGATTGATTGGCAGCGGGATACAATTTCCAGCGTACATTTGCATGAAGTGGGCCATTCCTTGGGCTTAGATGAACAATACTACTATGGATGGGGAGAAGGACGTAATGCCAGCGTGGATGTGAACTATGCTTCCCCGGTACGTGAGAAAAGCGTAATGAATAATAATGCCCCCAAATATGTCAAAGGCATTACAGAAGATGATGCCGACGGACTTGTGTTGGCGGTTGATTTTGCATTGGGTAATTATAACCGCGGTGGAGAAAAAGGATGGAAAAGTTTAGATCCAAAGTCCGAGTTGTATTACGTACATGGTAAAGTGGGTAACAGTCCCCATTCTTTTAGGCTGGATGGGAATGAAGTTCATCTCATCAAATATGATAAAAGAGGAAATGTCCTTAGCGCGAGGAAGCTGCCGTTCTCCTCACAAGGATTAAATGTATTGGACGAATTACAGGTGACACACATACTGCTGCGCGATCAGCAAGGGCGCCCTATTGTGGAGAAAGGCCCTCATGAGCAGACTATCTATACGTCGTACTTCTATGAAACAGTCCTTAAACTGGTTGAAAAAAACCATCAAGTACTGCGTTACGAAAAGACAACGTTTGATGACCGGGATGCCAAAAAGCCCCTCTTTAAAGAAGTAGTGAGTGCATCCCAGGAAGGTTTTGTTTATCTGCGGGGAGATTTTTACACCCAGCAAGTGTCTTATATGGTGGATATGGGCATTGTGCACATGATAACTTGTACTTCTCATAAATGCAAAGATGACCGCCCGCGATTAAAACACGAAAGCCAAAAAACGCGATCAGTTGATTTGGATCAAAATGTCTTGTTTGAAAAACTAAAAGCTTGGCTCAAAGGCAAGGGAACGCTTAAAACCAAGTAGGAGCTTGCTTGAAAAATAGTGAAATTTTCACTAGACTAGTAGTATATTTTAACTTGGGGAGCTAATTATGAGATATATCAAATTTGGGTTTGTTTTAATTTGTTTGTTTATGTTTGCGCAAGGAACTGATGCCCGCCCGAGACCATCAAGGTGGAGTGAAACATCTTATTCCCAAGAGGAACGTGAAACCAAACTGAGAAATGAGCACCTTCGTGAAACTAATGAAAGAAATCGTCGCAGGGCAGAAGAACTCAATGCCCGGGCAACCGGCCCACGTACCGCTAAGGCCAAGGCGATAACCTATGATGTTCCGAAAAGAGAATACACCCCGGTGATGTATAAGCTTTTAAAAGGGGAACCTTTAACGGTATTAATTTGGAAATCGGCCAGAAATAAACGCCGGGATTATGATACCAGTGTGATGGCGGCATTTGATGCGTGGTTTAGTTCTGCGAAAAAGCTTATTGAGAAACGAAGGCGTTCTGCTGAATTTGCGGATGTGATGCCTTTGCTTAACCGAAAGATTCTCTTCAATGTGAACTACACAGTGGGTGAGGCAAAAGTGTTACCTCCCGGTGATAGTTTGTCCATCAATATATTTGATACGTTGGAAAGAGTGCAAGAAGAGTGCGAAGATCGTAATGCAGTAGGCTGTATGGCGCCCTGGGATAATGACCGCTTAATTATTATGTATAAGGACGATCCGGAATTTCAAACCACCCTGGAACATGAGCTGGGACATGTGTTTGGATTAGAGGATGAATACATATCCCCCAAAAAAATGGATGTTACTACTCATCGGTCTCAAAGGAGAGCTAGGGAAAAAACCAGAGGGGGTTCCATTATGCTTAGGAGTAAGCAAGTTACGTGTGATGATGTGGATGGGCTCATTAACATAATTGATAAATGGTACGAGTGTTCCTCTGCTAGGGCTCAAAACGGCTGGGACAGTTTATGCGAGGATGGCACCCGCTACAAATGTGGGGAAGATAAATTTTTTAACACGGTGGAAGATGCACTCCCCGTTAGGAAAAGACGCAAATAATGTTCAAGGAATAGTTATGAAACACGCGTTGCTGACCGTAAGTGCTGTATTATTGTTCGCAACCGAATTGCTCGCTGTGCCTTGGGGCGGGGCCGTCGGTAAGGAAGAGCCGACCGCACGGCGCCTTCCACGCAACAGTCCTTTCTACATTCTCAAACAAGTATCTGCCGGCAAGCCAGTCCACGTATTTTTGAGTTTCGAAACGACGGATCTTGAACCATATCGCGATCAGTATGAAGAGATGATTCGTACCGCTTACGGGGAATGGTTCGATATGTCCGTTTATTTTATTGAGAAAAGCGGCCAACAAAAGAACTTTGTACGCATGTTGGAGCGTTTGCGCAAAGGAATTGAGGTGCAGTTTGTTCCTAGCGCAAAAAGTGCGGATTTGCAGGTAGTTATTGCTACCTCACGTTCTTTGGTACAACAGCGCTGTTCTGATTCCCATGAAATTAACCAATCTGCAGAAGCATGCGTAGTATATAAGGACAGTCGTATCCCGGTGCTGTACATGCCGGATATTGATGTAGTGCAAGAAGAAGTAGAAGCGTTGGCTAAGCAAGAACAGCAAGAAGCATCCGAAAATTTTATCAACCGCTATTTTGCCAAAACTTTTTATCATGAGTTGGGCCATACGCTGGGGCTGGCGGATCAGTATCAAAATGCTAATCCCGCGGCTGCCGCTCACCGGTTGTACCGTTCTACACATATCCGCGAAGGCGTTATGAATGGCGCCTGGGGATTTACGTGTGACGATGCGGACGGAATTATAAATTTGATTGATATCATGCACGGCACGGAACTCAACCGCCAACACGGGTGGCACAGCTTGTGCCAAGATTCGCCGGATGTGTATGTAAACGGGATTGCACAGGGGACGGGCCCCTATGTGTTGTTTGAGGAAAAGGATGATTGGTTTTTAACTGCTTACAAAGAGGGTAAAAAACAAAGCAAAAAGAAATTTCCCATTGTCAGTATGCCCAATCCCTTGGCCGCGGTTGCGGACCAAACAGTTTTGGAAAAGGACGGCTTGGATCGTCCCGTGCTTACCCAAGGCCCTAAAGGGGAAAAGGTGTACCATCAATACAACTATGGCCATTTGACCCGGCTAGTTACCGTAGGGAAAAAGGCCTTGCGTTGGGAAAGCCAAAGCGATGAAGAATTTTTCCGGAAAGAGTCCGGCACCATGGAACAAAGCCGCTATATAATTTGGCATTTCCAACTGGCTGACGGAACCGGGGCGTTTGCCAGTGTACTAATGGATCGGGACGGTATGTTGGGGATTTACCAGCAAGGCCCGGATGAAGATCCTTTGCTTCGTATAGAAGTATTTAGAGACGGGGAAGAGGAAGACATCACCACAAGTGGCAGTTTGCTGTCTCAACCACCGGCAAATCCGCGCTATCCCACCTTGCGTGAGCGGACTTTCCAAACTGTCACGCAGAAGGAAGTCGAACAGCTAACCCAGCAATTTAAAACCTGGTTGGACGAACAAGCCGGCGCGTGGAAACACTCGCTCAACTAACGTTGATCACGTTACACCTTGACAAAAGCTAAAATCCACGTATACTAACATATATATCCTTTTCGCAAAACCGGGGAGTCTTTTGCAAAAGGAGGGGGAATGTTATGAAACGGATTTTATGCGTGAGTTTTTTGCTCTTATGTGGCACGCTAGGTGTGCGTGCCGTGCCGTGGGCAGAGATGGAAAACTCGGTGGCGGTTCGCGAAGAACGCAGACCGGAGGCGCGAACTACGATGCACAGAGAGGAGCAAAAAGCCGATGCCATCAGAAGGGAAAACCGGGAAAAATTTCGCATTGCTCATCCGGAAAAAGTGACTATTTTGCCATTGATTTTAAGCGGGCAAAGAATCAAAGTAAGTGTGTACCCGCCCAGCAGTACGGAAGAGGAAAAACATAGCGTGGCAGAAGAGTTGGTACGCAAAGCCTATAATGCCTGGTTCCGAAATGCTGTAGAAAAGATCCAAGAAGCCGACCGCAGCAGGGAATTTGCGGATATACTTCCTATTTTAAGTAGGGGGGTGCCTATACAGTTCGTGGACTTTGTGGACAACCAGGAGGATGTGTGGGTGGCCATAGAGGATACCCTTGAAAAAGTGGAGAAAGCGTGCGGAGAAGATAGTGTGGGGTGTGAATCCCCCGGTACGGAAGAAAGCTCTATTAGTGTGACGGTGTTTGAATATGGCCGTTATAGTGATTTACTACATGAATTGGGCCATACTTTGGGGCTGGATGAAGCATATGTTTCGAAAAAAGAATTTATGTCCCATACAAACCGTTCCGATAAACTAATCAACGATACGGTGATGAACACGCATGACACGCCGCTGACAGCGGATGATGCCGATGGTTTAATTAATATAATTGACGCGTGGAGAATTAAAAAAACACAGACACAATACCCTGCGGATTGGTGCAAACACATTCCCTTCCGTGTTAAAAACGGGTGGGATAGTCTGCATAAGGAGAAAAATAGCCGGTCAGTGCAGCGTTATGCAATGGGGAACTCTGCATCCTTATTGCCTGATGTGCAAAAATGCCCCGATGAAACGCCTCTCACGCGCCCTCAAAAAAAGCAGGAAAAACGCCCTTCCTCATCGGTGCGGCCCCCGGCAAACGAGAGAGCTTCGAGCGTTACGTCCACTCAACAGGCCATTCGAACAGATATTAAAAAAACAGGAAAACGCCAGGTCCTCGGCAGATAATGATTAATGCCTGTGTCGTCAAATCGAATTTTACTTATTAAAAACCCCCGGCTGATTGTCCGGGGGTTTTATAGAAGGGACTAACCTTCTTGATAATCTTTAAGCATCTTGGTGCGGCTGGGGTGGCGTAGTTTACGGATGGCCTTGGCTTCAATTTGGCGCACACGTTCGCGCGTTACATTGAACATCTTACCCACTTCTTCCAAGGTACGCGGATATCCCGAATCAATTCCAAAGCGCAAACTGATAATTTTGGCTTCACGTTCGGACAGCGTAGCTAATACGTCAGCCACTTCTTGTTTGCGTAGGAAATCCACCGCGGCCGTGGTGGGATTTGGGCCGCTTTTATCTTCAATAAAATCTTCCAGGTTGGAATCTTCATCTTCCCCAATAGGGGTGGAAAGAGAGATCGGGTCCTGCATGATTTTAAGCACGCTTTTCACTTTTTCTACCGATAAGTGCAACGATTTGGCATAATCTTCAATCGTCGGTTCGCAGCCGTGTTCTTGGCGGAATTTATTGGTCACTTTGGTGAGCTTGGAAACCAACTCCTTCATGTGTACCGGGATGCGGATGGTGTTGGCTTGGTCGGCAATGGCGCGGTTGATGCTTTGGCGGATCCACCATGTAGCGTAGGTGGAAAATTTAAATCCACGCTTGTATTCAAATTTTTCGACGGCCTTCATCAACCCTAAACCGCCTTCTTGAATCAAGTCGGAAAGTTCCAAATTGGAGTTGACATGCTTTTTGGCAATAGACACCACAAGGCGCAAGTTGGCCTTGATAAGTTTTAGCTTGTCTTGTAAAATCATGTCTTCAAAAAACACAATGCGGTCATTGAATGCCAAAAATTCTTTCTCGCTCATCGGCAACATTTCCACCATCTGGTTATGGCGGCGACGGATAGAGTCGATATTGGTAAGGGCACGTTCCAATTCTTCCAGTGAAAACTTGGTCGCTTTCTTAAAAGCTTTTTCCGTGATTTTTTTATTTTTAAAATCATTGACCAGCTTTTTCACTTGCGCATACGGGCCAAAGAAATCGTCAAAGCGTTTAAGGTCGTTGGAAGCTTCGCGCAAACGGTCCGCCAAGTTTTTGATTTTATTGGTTAAGCGTTTAATTTTATTTTGGTTGAGGTTGAGCTTGTTAATACGGGCCACTACTTCTTTTTGTTTGGCTTCTAACAGATCAATGCAGTGATTGCGGCGTTTTTCACTAATACCGTTGGTGCGGATTTCCTTCATGAGCTTGGTGATTTCCTGCTCACGTTTGCCGATAAACTGGGCCGCTTCTTTTAATTTGCGGCGCATGTTATTAAGCTCGCGTGTGGTGCGTTTGCCACGGGGCATCAGCTCTTTGGTGGTCATTTCTTCTTGGTCCACCAGCTCTTCCCAGTTGCAGATTTCGCGCATGGTAATGGGGGATTCCAACACCAGTTTGCGTAGTTCTTTTTCGCGTTCGCGGATGTTGCGGGCCAAGGTTACTTCTTCGTCGCGCGAAAGGAGTGGTACGCGTCCCATTTCGGACAGGTACATCCGGATGGAGTTGGATACATCCAACCCGGCGGCCGAAGACAAGGTGTTCCAATCCTCACTGGCGGCTTCCTTTTCGGTTTCTTTAAATTTCTTTTGGTCCACTACTTGAATGCCTAAGTCATCCAGCGTCCCCATGACGCCTTCTACGTCCTCGGCGCTCATATCGGCCGCGGCAAAAGAACGGTTCAAATCGTCGATGGATAAAAATCCGCTCTCTTTGCCTTCTTCTACTAAATCTTTTAACGCTTTATTTCCAGATGCCATATACTCCTCAACCTCTGTATTTTTTTAATTTTTGTTGCAACTGCATGTATGTTTGAAAGACGTCCGGCGGCACGTTTCCGGTGCCATAACTTTTCATTTGCTGGGTCAGCTTTTGCAGCTGGCGTTGCAAGCCGGTTTGTTCCAACTTAGCCGCGCAGGCGGCAATGTCGCGCGCGGGGTCAAAATCGTCTGGCGTGGGCAACAAGGCCAGCTTTACGATTTCGTTTTTTTGCGTAGGCAGTGCCTGGGCGGTCTGTTCGATTAAGTTATCCGCCTGCGGGTACTGCATATGTGTTTTTACAATAGCCTGAAAAATTTCCCACAACGCCGGGGATGAAAAATCCTGTGCGCTGAGTTGTGAGCATAAAACCGTGTGTTGCGGGCTTTTTAAAATCCAGGCCAACAAATCTTCTTCGGCAGACGGTGCGGTGGGCACCAGGTCCGCGCGGACGACGGCGGATTTATGGGCTGCCGGAAATCGGGCACTTTGGGTGGACGCACGGTAGGTTTGCGCCATGCGCTGTTGCACCAGGGGTTCATCCACGTTTAATACTTCGGCCACGTATCGTACCCATTCGCGCCGCACAATGCCATCCGGTTGTTTGGCGATAATTTGCGTAAGCTCGGTTACCATTTGCGTTTTGGCTTGGGCCGTTAACGGGGCCGGGTGCAGGGCCAGTTGACGCTGCGCAGCAAAGGCAATGAGGTCTTGCGCGTGGTTTAAAATATCTTCAAAACTTTCTTTGCCGTACCGGGCGATGTATTCATCGGGGTCCAATCCGTCGGGCAAGCTGGCTACTTTCACAAACATTCCCGCTTCCGTCAAAATAAGTGCTCCGCGTAGAGCGGCTTTGAGGCCGGCTTCGTCCGGGTCAAACAGCACAATGACGTTTTGCGTGTAGCGTTTTAGCAATTTGGCGTGGTCCTCGGTTAAGCTGGTGCCCAGCGGGGCTACGGTGTATGCTACACCCGCTTGATGACAGCCGATGACGTCCATATATCCTTCCAAAAGTACCGCACGGTCCGCTTTGCGGATGACGGGCCCGGCAAAATTGAGCCCGTAGAGCACGTGTGATTTGGTAAATAAAATCGTTTCCGGCGAGTTTAAATACTTGGGTTCACCCTCGCCCAAAATGCGTCCGCCGAAACCCACGGTTTCCCCGCGTTGGTTCCAAATGGGGAACATTAGGCGGTTGCGGAAATATTCGCGCAGGCCACGTTCGGTTTGCACGCACAGGCCGGCATCTTTCAAATTATCCTCAGTGTAGCCGGCTTCTTTGGCGGTTTTGAGTAATACGCCCGCGCTGGGGGAAAGCCCCAACTCAAAGTGTTCACACGTTTCTTTAGTGAGATTACGGCTTTTTACGTACGTGCGTGCGCCCTCGCCCGCGCGCGATAGTAAATTTTTGTGATAGTATGTGCGGGCAAAGTCCAGCACTTTGCGGGTGGTGGCGCGGCGTTGTTCCTCAGCGGTAAGAAGTTTAGCCGGTTCTAATTCCACGCCGGCCATATCGGCCAGTTTTTCAAGGGCTTCGCGAAAAGACAGATTTTCCATTTTCATCACAAAGTTGAAAATGTTGCCGCCTTCTTGGCAGCCAAAACAATAATAAAGCCCCTTCTCGCTACTGCAGGTAAACGAGGGGGTCTTTTCGTGATGAAAAGGACAACACGCCTTGTAGAGTTTTCCCGCCCGTTTTAAACCGGGTACATATTGGCGGACCAACTCTACAATGTCAATTTTGTCCTTAATTTGTTCAATGGCGTCTGTCTGCACGGAACATCCTAAAAACAAAAGGCAAATAAGGCAATAGCCCTATGTTGCAAGGACTATTGCCTGGGGTACAGAAAGCTTAAAAGCGGCGGCGTTTAGTGCGGCGTGCGCGGCGCTGAGCTTCCTCGGATTTGAGTTTGCGTTTTACGCTTGGCGGAGTGTAGGTTTCGCGGCGTTTGATTTCGCGCAAAATACCGTTCTTTTCGCACTCACGTTTAAAGCGTTTGATTGCTTCTTCGAGGTGTTCAGCATCTCTTACTTTTACAAAAACCATTTACGTTCTCACCACCTTCTACGGTCAATAGGTCAAAATTTGCTTCTATATATTATAGGTTATTTTACAAAAAAAAACAACACTTTTACCCGGCGGGCCACAAAAAGCGTCTTCCGGCCATCATATGAAAGTGCAAATGGTCCACGCTTTGCCCTGCTCCTTTTCCATTGTTGGTAACCAGGCGGAAATCCTTGAGGTCAAATTGTTGGGCCAGTTTTTTGGCAACCAGCAAAATGTGCCCTAGCAAAGCGGCGTCTTTTTCATCCGCTTCGCTTAAACGCGCAATGTGTTTGCGCGGGATAATTAACAAGTGCGTAGGTGCTTGGGGGTTTAAGTCCTTAAACGCTACCACTTGGTCGTCTTCGTAAATCAGTTGGCTTTTAATGGAGCCGTCGGCAATGCCGCAAAATATACAGGTCATATGTTTATTATAGCAAACTTGTGTGTTACCACAGCGGCCCCTCTTTTTATTTTGTATAATATGTATATCCTAAATTGGAGCATTTAATTATGGCTAAAAATGACTTAACCACGCGCAACCTCATGTTGGACAGCTTGCGCCAATATGCTAAAAATCGTATCTCGTTTAATTTAATCCGCGAGCACGATGCAAAAAATGAAATCCCTTTAGATATCCTTAAAGAAATGTACGACCACGATGTGCTGGGCGTACATCTTTTGCTTATTCCCGAAGAATACGGCGGACTGGGCGGGCAAACCACCGAAATTTACCGCATTTGTGAACAGCTGGCCCGCATTGATTTAGGTATTGCCACTGGCGTATTTGCTACCTTCTTGGGGAGCGACCCGATTAACGTAGGCGGTACTCCAGAGCAAAAAGCCAAATGGTTCCAAAAAATCGCGCATGAAAATAAACTGGTAGCTTACGGCGCCACCGAAGCGGACGCTGGCAGTGACCTGGTGTCCTTGCGCACCCGCGCGGAGCACGTCGTCAAAGACGGCAAAGTGGTGGGCTATAAAATTACCGGTAGCAAAATGTGGATTTCCAACGGCGGCGTAGCCGATATTTACACGGTGCTGGCCTTGGCTCCCGGCGGACCGAGCTGGTTTATTGTGGAAAAAGGCACCCCCGGTTTTACGCAAGACGCGCACGAAGACAAACACGGTATCCGTCTGTCCAACACGGCGGGGTTGGCGTTTGATGAAGTGTACGTGCCGGCTGAAAATTTAATTGGTTTAAAAGAAGGACAGGGCTTCCTGCAAGCGCAAGCCGTATTCGGCTACACGCGCTTAATGGTGGCGGCGTTTGGGTTAGGCGGCGGCGAGCAAGCCGTCGAAACCGCCTTGGAATATGCGCAACAACGTATCCAAGCCGGTGGCCCGCTGGCCCAAAAGCAGGGATTCATGTTAAAGCTCATCACGCCGCATTACATCCGCTTTGAAGCGGCCCGCGCGTATATTGACTGGACGGCCAAGCAGTTGGAAGTCAACAACCACGGCCTGGCTACCGAAGGCGCCATTGCCAAACTCTACGCCACCGAATCGGGCAACAAAGCTGCCGAGGATGCCATCCAAGCCATGGGCGGCTTTGGCTACACCAAAGAATTTGCAGTAGAAAAAATCAAACGCGACGTCAAAATTACCTGCATTTATGAAGGTACCAGTGAAGTGCTGGAGATGACTATCTTCCGCGGACGCTGGCAGGAACACCTCAAATCGCGCGGTCAGTATTACTTAAATCAAGCCGCCGAATTTGATGCCATCCACGCCCAAAACCCGAACGTAGGGGCGGACAGTGTGGCCTTAGGTTTTAGAGCGTTGGCCCGCGTATTGGAAGATTGCCGCGTCAACAAATTGACCCGCCATCAATACGTAACCTTTATGCTGGGTGACCTGATTAGCGAAATGGAAGTGGCTGCGGTATTTACCCGCCAATGCGCCAACAAGCTAGTTACCGAAGGCAGCCGCTTTGATATCAACTCGCTGTGCACCATGGCCCGCGTCAATGCCCGCCAAAGTGCATTCAAAGTAGCCAGCGACGGCTTGCGCCTGATTTTGGGTACCTGCCCCAATATCAACACGGCCGAACTTGCCCAAGCGGTTAACTTAGTAGGCATTGAAGATAAAATGCGCGGACTCATTGAAGATATGGATGTGGTTTCCGCCAAATTACGTGAGATTTTCAAAAAATAGGACAGAACTATGAACATAATTGTATGCATTAAACAAGTGCCCGATTCTACTCAAGTAAAAGTGGACCCCAAGACCGGTACTTTAATCCGCGCCGGTGTGCCAAGTATTTTGAATCCGTATGATCATTTTGCCTTGGAAAAAGCCCTGGAAATTAAAGCCAAAACCGGGGCCAAGGTAACCGTGCTTTCCATGGGCCCCAACCAAGCCATTGCCGTACTGCGTTTGGCATTGGCGTTGGGAGCCGACGAAGGAATTTTACTTTCCGACCGTGCTTTTGCCGGGTCCGATACATGGGCCACTTCTTATGCGCTCGCTACCGCTATACGCAAAATCGGTCAGTATGATTTAATTCTTTGCGGACAAATGGCTATCGACGGAGATACCGCCCAAACCGGGCCGGGTATCGCCCGCCAACTCAATATTCCGCAAATTACGTTCTGCACCCACGTGGATGCTAGCGGCAACCAAGTGGTAGTTAAAAAACTCATTGAAGGCGGAAAGCAAGTGTTGCAAGCGGATATGCCGGTACTGATTACCATGACTATGCCGGTGGATTACGCGCCGAAGTATCCTTCCTTTATGGCTGCCCATAAAGCGCAAGATAAGCAAACCTATACCTGGACAGCTGCCGATATCGGGGCCGATTTGCATAAATTAGGGTTGGAAGGTTCGCCCACCCGTGTGGACCGCATCTTCCCGCCGCCGGCACGCCAAAAAGGCGAAATGATTACCGGTTCCCCGGCAGAACTGGCCACTAAATTAGTGGAAATTTTGAAAAAGGAGAGTTTTGTAAAATGATTCAAATTGCTCAAAGCTGCGTAGGATGCGGCAAATGTGTATCTACCTGTCCGTTTGGAGCACTCTCCATTGTCAACCGCAAAGCCGTGGCCTCGGCCGCGTGTACGATGTGCGGTGCGTGTGTAAGCGTCTGCCCGATGAAGGCTCTGTCTTTACCGGCCACGGGCGCTGCCAAAAAAGATTTATCCGCTTATAAAGGTGTGTGGGCGTTTATCGAAATTTCCGATGACGGACGCACGCAAAAAGTACGTCCGGTGGGCTTTGAGCTCTTATCCAAAGGGCGCGAACTGGCCGACCAGCTGGGCGAAGAACTTTGCGCTGTTATCATTGGGGATAATGTGCAAAAATATACGGCGGAACTGTCCCAATACGGGGCGGATAAAATCTACGCCGTTAGCGCGCCGGAATATCATACCTATAATACGCTGGCGTATGCCAACGCTATGATTGCGCTGATTAAAAAGTATAACCCCAGTGTGGTCTTATTCCCTTCTACGTATATCGGGCGTGACTTGTCCCCGCGTATCTCTTCCGAATTGTTTGTGGGGCTTACCGCGGACTGCACCGGCCTTTCTATTAAAGAAGGCAATTTAATCCAAACCCGCCCGGCCTTTGGCGGTAATATTATGGCCGATATTAAATGCCCGGACTATCGCCCGCAAATGGCGACGGTTCGCCCCAACGTATTTAAGAAAGTAATTTCTTCTTCCGGCCGTATGGCGCAAGTAGTCAACGAGGCCATCCCCGTGCCGGTAGAAGCCGGTAAAGTGCGTGTGATTGAAACGCAGATGGACCCGGTAACCAGCGATCAACCGCTTGACGAAGCCCCGGTAGTAATTGCCGGCGGCCGCGGCATGAAGGACAAAGCAGGTTTTGAATTGTTGGAACAGCTAGCCGCCACCTTAGGGGGGGCGGTAGGTGCTTCCCGCGCGGCGGTGGATATGGGTTTTAAACCCAAAGAAAAACAAATCGGCCAGTCGGGCGTAACGGTTGCCAGCAAACTCTATATTGCTTGTGGAATTTCCGGCGCGGTTCAACACGTGGTGGGTATGGAGCACAGCGATGTGATTATCGGCATTAACAAAGACGCAAACGCGCCGATTTTCAATGTGTGCAAATACGCCATGGTGGGGGACGCCAAGCAAGTGCTTGCCAAAGCGTTAGAGCAACTAAAAAAATAACATGAAAAAATAATCTGCCTCTTGGGCGTACTGGGGTTGTTGGTAGCGTGTAACAAACCCACGTTGATGCAAGCCGCTCAACAGGGTGACATTGTGGTCGTAAAAAACTTTTAGCGGCCGGCGTGGATGTAAACTCGACAGATTCCTTGGGAGAAACGGCCCTTGTGGGCTCTTTATTGAATGATCATCCGAAGCTTGTTAAGTTGCTCCTGGAGGCCGGCGCAGACCCTAACGTCCGGGCTGAAGATGGGGAGCCGGCATTGATATTGGCCGCTATGAACGGGAATAAAGAAGCGGTTGAAACATTGCTGGATTATGGGGTTGATATCAATACACAAATCACACACAATTCCCCAAATATTGACGCTATACACGATCAAACTACTGCATTGATTGTAGTAGCGGAAGGCGGATTCTTGGACGTGGTTGAATTGTTATTGAAACGTGGAGCGGATGTAAATGTGCAAGGCCGGACGGGACTTAGCGCACTTATGGGGCCGCCATATTCGGTCATTACGATGTCGTCAAATTGCTTTTGGAGTATGGGGCAGATATAAATGCTACGGATGAAGAAGGAGAGACGGCTTTGAGTTGGGCACAACAGGAGGGTCATACCGAAATCGTTGAACTCTTAAAAGCAGCCGGTGCTAAAGAATAAAGGAAAAAAATATGGAAACAATATTAGGCGTAGCAATTTTATTTGCGATAAGTGCGACAATCTACCATTTCAAAAGCAAAACTTTTCTAGGGGCGGTTAGGTATGGGAATGTGGATGCGGTTAAAAAATTCCTGGCAAATGGGGAAAATGTAAACTGTTTTGATGCAAAAGGGTTTTCGCCTATGATGTATGCAGCTATGGGGGACCATAATGACGTTATGGAATTACTTTTGGACGCCGGGGCAGAGGTGAACGCTCAAAATCGGGACGGTAATACGGTACTTATGCTTGCCGCCAAAAAAGGTTGTCCGGGAACGGTGGAATTTCTGTTAAATGCCGGGGCAGATGCGGCTATTACAAATGCAAAAGGCGAGACCGCACTGACATTTGCCCAAAAGGGCCGATTCCTTTCTCAAAGAAAAGATGGACATAAAGGGGTGATATCACTGCTTCAAAACAGACAAACGCGGCCCGCTATCAATAAGCGGAAAAACTCCCTTCTTATAAAGGCGGTCATGGAGGGTGATTGCAAAGAAGTTCACTCCCTTTTGAAAGCCGGGGTGGACCCTAATGCCCGTGATGAAGATGGCGAAACGGCCTTGATATGGGCAGCAACTACAGATGATGTGGAAGTGGCAAAATTGCTTTTGGATTTTGGGGCGGATATCAAAGCCACAGGTGAAGATGAAGAAACGGCATTCCAGCGTGCGTGTGAAACGAATAGTGTGAAAGTTGCAAAATTACTTTTAGCGGCCGGTGTAAATGTAAATGCCACGGGCAAAAAAGGTCAAACCGCCTTGCAGCTTGCACGAGAAAACGGGAATAAAGAAATTATTGCGCTCTTAAAAGCAGCCGGCGCTAAAAAGTAAAGGAAAAATATGGAAGAAAAAATTGTCTCTTGGGTGTTTTTAGGTGTCGGACTGCTATGCTTTGTGATGGCCTTTGTAAATTTATACAGCGATATTGTATTTTTTAAAAAAGCCATTGCGGTTCCCGGTGTGGTGGTGCGTTACGATCAAGAAAATAATGGCGAAGAGGTGATTTCTTATTCTTTTGACGGAGAAGAGCGGAAAGTAACTATCAAGGCCCCCAGCAACAAACCGCTGGAGGGGGATATCGGCAAAGTATATAAGGTGCTTGTCAATCCGGACAATACTAAAGACACACGCGTGCAATCTTTCGGAAAGACCCTGTTGGGTTTTTTCATATTGTTGATGGTGAGCGCGTTTTTTCTGCTGTTCTTCTGCATTTTCTCACCATATGCCCACAAATTGTTTGCTGCGTTGTTGTCCCGTCATCCAATCAATGTTGACCAAGCGGCCGTTTTTGCAATTTCAAACCCGGGGCTTGCGCGTTGGTTGATAAAGGGTGTTTACGCGGCAACGATGCTGGCTGTGTTTGCGATACCGATGGCTTTACTAGGGGGCGGTTCGTGGTTGTTGTATAGACATGTAACATTTTTTAAGGAAGCCGTTATGGTTACGGGCACCATTGTAGATTACAACACCTATGTAGACCGTAGCAAGAAAGAGGACGGCCGCAAAAGATCAACTGTTATGTACACGCCTGTAGTTGCTTATACCTTTAATGGGGAAAAACATACCATCATAAGCAGCTGGGCCTCGTCAAAAACGCCCGCAGATAAGGATTGCCAAGTAGGCGTAAATCCACAAAACCCCTGGGAGGCACGCATTTATTCTAAGGTGGATCTTTTCCTGGCAATAGGGCTGCTCTGCGGCGGTTTGCTTCTACTTGTGCTTGTGTTTAAGCTTTTTCTCTAACAAGCGGCTAATCTGTGGCAGAGGCGGCTAGATGAGTCGTGCTTCTGTCGTTTGCCAGCCCGATAATTTCCCACACAGCCCGCCTAAAAAGTGGTAAAATATAAGAGTCTTTTTGGGGCCATAGCCCTACTTATTATATATTATGGGAGGATATGTTTATGCCTATTTGGATTTTTCGTATCTGCACCCTGGTAGCTTTTCCTTTTATAACCTATACCTATTTGGGTGAGACGTGGAATAGTTTCTGGGGAGGCCTGTTGTGCGGCGCTTTAGTAGTGGCGGGGGAAGTACTCTTCAAACGCATGCGCCTGATCAAAATTATGATTGGCTGCACCGGGGTCATAATCGGGCTGATGCTTTACACCTTAATTGGGTACGCCATGCAAAACTTTTTTGATGGCGCAGATGTGCACGTTTGGCAACAATACAACCATTATATTTTGATTGGATTTGTTGTGTTTGGTTTATTGGCGGCGCTTTTTAAATCGCGCGATTTGGAAGGCCTTTCTTACACCGGCCATCACTTAAAAGTGGTGGATCTTTCTGCGCTTATCGACGGGCGCATTGTAGATTTGTGCGAAATTAATTTTCTTTCCGGTGTACTTGTCATCCCGATATTTGTGGTAGATGAACTGAACCGGATGGCCCGTGCAAAAGATAAGCTGGAACAAGCCAAAGGACGCCGCGGATTAGATGTGGCAACCCGATTGCAGGAGCTTACAGAAATTGAAGTGCGCTTTTCTTCCAGAACTCCTAAAGCTCCCACCGTGCCGGAACAAATTGTCAAGTTGGCCCGCAGTTTGGATGCGGAAATTGTCACGTTGGATTTCACCATTAATAAATTGGCCGCGCTTAAAAAAGTAATTCCGCTTAACATAGCCGATTTGGCCACCGCGCTTAAACCGGTTGTATTACCCGGGGAAACCATGTCTTTATTTGTCATGAAAGATGGGAAAGAAAAAGAACAGGGCATCGGTTACTTGGATGACGGTACCATGGTGGTAGTGGAAGAAGGACGCAAGCACATCGGCAAACGCGTTGAAGTGTTGGTGTCCTCTATCTATCAAACTTCTTCGGGCCGTATGATTTTTGCCAAAGTGAAATAATATGCAAGACGCGTTTTCTGCCTCAGTGGTTATTGTAGCGGGGGGGACCGGCAGCCGGATGGGTCGCCCAAAACAGCTACTGCCTATCGGTGGAAAACCCGTTGTGGTGCGCAGTATTTTGGCGTTTAAGCAGTGCCCTAACGTACAAGAAATTATTGTGGTTACGCCCCCGCAAAACCGCGCAATCATCGAGCAATTCGTAACGGGGGTTACGTTTGCAGACCCGGGGCCGACCCGCCTGGCTTCTGTACAACAAGGCGTAGCCCAAGTAAGTAGCCGTGCAGATGTGATTGCCGTGCACGACGGGGCGCGCCCGTTTGTGAACCCACTACATATCGAACAGGCCTTGCGCGTTGCTTACCAAAAAGGGGCTGCGGTGTTGGCGGTGGCGGTGAAAGATACCGTTAAGCAAGTGGAACAGCAAACCGTCATGCACACCTTGGACCGAACGCAACTTTGGGCGGCCCAAACTCCGCAATGTTATCAACGCTGCATACTGTTGGAAGCTCTGGAAAAGTGGGGCGGGCAAAAGGACGCGACGGATGAATCCCAATTAGTAGAAAAGATGGGCGTGCCGGTGCAAATTGTTCCGTCCGATTACACCAATTTCAAAATTACCACGCCGGAAGATTTAATTTTTGCGGAGGCACTTGTGAACGAAGCTTGTTACTACAGAACAGGATTTGGTTTTGATTTGCACCAACTGGGGCCGGACCGAAAATTTATTGTAGGCGGGGTAGAGATCCCGTATGAAAAAGGATTTGTAGGCCATAGTGACGGGGATTTGGTTCTCCACGCATTATGTGATGCCATTTTAGGGGCGTTGTGTGCGGGCGAAATCGGCATTTTGTTCCCGCCAACAGATCCCACCATTAAGGGAATTGATAGTAAAAAAATTGCAAAAAAAGTCCTGCAAATCGTGCGCGAAAAGAATGCCGAAATCGTACACGTCGATGCTACCCTTATCACGCAGGCACCCAAAATTAAACCTCATTATGAGGCAGTGCGGGCTTCTTTGGCGGATATTTTTGAAATGCCTATTGAGCAGGTTAGTTTTAAATCCAAAAGCCACGAGCATGTAGGCGAAATCGGCCGTGCAGAGGCGGCCATGTGCCAGGCGGTGGCTACGGTAAAAGTGAGGAATTGACACCATGAAAATACGTACTTTTTTAATGTTATTGACAGGCCTTGTGCTAGCGGGCTGTACCGCCTTGCAGACACCCTCTAGGCGGGATGTTTCCACAACGACGGATTTTGCCCATCCGGATGCCAACCATGCTTATTATGAATTTACTTCTTCTCCGCTGGATCGCCCTTCTGTATTGGATGAAAGACAGCCGGTCATTGTGGAACAACCCACCACCCGGGAAGTTGGCTTGGATGAAGATTTTACCGCTGAAAATATCGAAAGCGCCTACAGTACATATGGGGATGTGGTGGTGTCTGTGGCTTCACACAAATTTAAACTGGGTGAAAATGCCGGGCGCAAAGAGATGAAGGCATTTCAGTCCGCGCTTGATTATGCTTATTCTGTGGCACTTCAGCAGTACCGCCCTACAGGTTTTACGTATGCCATGAGCAGCGTAGGGGCCGTCAATCCACTGTCGGATATTGAAGTTTCTTGCAAGTTGAGTGAGCGCTCCGCCAACCAAGTAGGCCAAGCTACCTGTTCTACCTTATTTAACACCGTAACTAAGCGTTATTCCCAATTACTTAAAGGGGCGAATTAATGATGCAATTGTACAATACCGCCTCGCACCGCAAGGAAACATTCACCCCGCAAGACGTCAAGCAAGTAACCATGTATTGCTGTGGGCCAACAGTGTACAATTATGCGCATATCGGCAACCTGCGTACGTATATTTTTGAAGATTTGCTGGCGCGTACCATCCGCTTGCAGTATCCCTTAAAACACGTGATGAACGTTACCGACGTGGGCCACCTGGTTTCCGATGCTGATGACGGCGAAGACAAAATGGAATTGGGCGCGGCGCGCGAGGGAAAAAGCGCCTGGGATATTGCTAAATTTTATGAAGAAAAATTTTGGCAGGATTACGATGCCTTGCACTGCACCCGCCCTACCGTTATTAGCCGCGCGACGGCGCATATCCAAGAAATGATTGCGCTGGTAAAAACCTTGGAAGAAAAGGGCTACACTTACCGCACCAGCGACGGGATTTATTACGATACTTCCAAATTCCCGCGTTATGATGCCCTGGTGGGCCATGCACATATTTCCGGTTTGCAAGGTGGGGCGCGTGTGGAAATGAGCGACGAAAAACGCAACCCGACCGATTTCGCGTTGTGGAAATTTTCCCCCAAAGACAAAAAACGCCAAATGGAATGGGATAGCCCGTGGGGAGTCGGTTTTCCGGGGTGGCACATTGAATGTTCCGCTATGGCCATGAAATACTTGGGCCACACGCTCGATATTCATTGCGGTGGCATTGACCACGTAACCATTCACCACACCAACGAAATTGCCCAGAGCGAAGCCGCCACCGGGCAAAAATATGTCAATTACTGGGTCCATGGCGAATTTTTAATTTTACGCTCCGGCAAAATGAGCAAATCCGGCGGCACATTTGTTACCGTAGATGTACTCAAAGAAAAAGGATATGAGCCGCTGGCGTACCGCTATTTATGCTTGGGCGCACATTACCGCACTCAGCTTGAGTTTTCCTACGATAGTATGGATAGCGCTACCAAAAGCTTAAAAAACTTACGCACGCAAGCGTGTGCCTATTTAAAAGAAGCCGGGCAAAACGTAGCAGAAACACAAAATTCCCGTGCGTGGAAGGATAAATTCACCGCGGCCATGCAAGATGACCTCAATGCGCCTAAAGCACTGGCCGTTACGTGGGAGGCCTTAAAATCGGGCTTAACGTCGGCGGAAAAGGTGGACTTTTTGCGCTTTGCCGATTCTATCTTGGCCATTGATATATTCAAAGAACCCGTAGAAGAAAAGGTGGAAATTCCGGCAGAGGTTTCGGCGTTACTGGAACAGCGTAAATCCGCCCGTGCGGCCAAAGATTGGGCTAAGTCTGACGAGCTTCGAAACGCGATTGCGGCGGCCGGATATGTAGTAAAAGATACACCGCAAGGCCAAACCATAGAAAAGAAATAATATGCATTGAAATATTAAAGGAGAAAAACATGAAGAAAAACTGTACGTGTAAATGCGTTGTAGAGTTGGTATTAGCGTTGGGACTTTTGTCCGCGTGTAACTCGTTGTCTTTTCACAAAAGCAATCCATCAACCGCGAAAACCTTTTGCGACGGGGGAACATGTGTAGAATTGACTTATGATAAGAGTAATCACCTGATTGCAAAAAAAGTATGCAGCGGCGACAAGGTTGATAATGATGAAAAAAGTTGTGCCAAATATGAGCACATCTTTGAATATGCCTACGATTCAAAGGGTCGTAAAATTTTGGAAAAGGCATGTTGGAAGGAAGATGTGAGTGCCGATGGGAAAAGTTGTGCCCGATATGGGAAAATAGTAGAGGAATCTTATGATGCATCGGGGCACCGCACGTTAGAAAAGTTTTGCGAAATAGGGTCAGGGAGCGAAGATGGCATTCATTGCGGCCGGTATGAGGCTGTCACTATATATACCTACAACGCTGCCGGGAAACCTACCTCCGAAACTGGCTGCTCTGGCGATGGCATAAAAGCCGATGGCACCGGTTGTGACAAGTATGCAATAATGAGTTCAGTTGTCTACAATGAAAAGGGAGATAAAGGAATTGCTAGAGTCTGTTCCAGGGAAGACATAGATTCCGATGGCAAGCATTGTACAAAATATCAAGGTATTATTGAATACATCTATGATGGGCAGGACCATGTAACTTCCACGAAGATGTGCCATGGTGAAAATATAGGTAAGAACGGGGAGAGTTGTGCCAAATATGATGGTATTGACGAAACCACCTATGATGCACAAGGTCGTGTAACATCTATGAAAAATTGTACAGGTAAAGCCATTAGCGCTGACGGTCAGCAATGTGAAACATACAACCGAATGTTTGAATATGAAGAAGACGCCGAGAAAAATTGGGTGACAAAAATGTGTGTTGCGTCGGCAAATGGGAAAACTTGTGACGCTTATGCACCTGTCATGTTAGAACGTAACCTAACGGGCACAAAAGATATGAATGTATATTCAAAGTATGCCGTAGACTTTTCCAGTGGGGAGTGGACATTCCTGGGAATTCAAGTGAAATAGTAAATCAGATAAGAAGACTAAATGATGTATTTGCCCGCCCGTAGAATTGCTACGGGCGGGGATTTTTAGTTAGGTCAGAACTTGGATTTTTCCAATTTATTCTTATACTGTTAATATATGTTAGTGTGAGGGATAAGTTTATGAAGAAATTTATCGGGTTGCTTGCACTGCTTGGTTTATTGAGTGCCAGTGCCTTGGCTAAACCCATTCTTAACGAAGAAACGGTTGCTAAACAAGTTCAAAAGAAGCTTCCCCAAAAGATGGCATTTTTAGTGGGGGGAAGCGGGGATGAATTGCGTGGTGGGGGAAATTTTACAACCGACTTTAACGAATGGAATTCTTTTTTACGATCACACGGTTGGACCGTGCACGGTTTTGTGGATTCTTCCAAAAAAACTCAACTGGAGCACGTCCAGAATTTTGATTGGGAAAAATTCAAAAACAGCTTGGAATCTTTAGCGCAAAATTCTCCCAAACAGGTGCTGATCGCCATTTTTACACATGGCAATTACGAAGAAGGGCAGCATACTATCGCTACCGAAGGGGAGAAATGGAAGTCCATTAAAGAATTAGAGCCGTTGCTGGCAGGACTGCGCCATCAAGGAGCACAAGTGGCCTTGATAGACGGCTCGTGCTATTCCGGCTATTCCGTGGAAGAATTGGAGAAGTCTGGGGCCTGTGTAATGTCTATGGCCGGTAAACAGGAGGGAACAGGCTTCATTACGAAGGCGGTTGCACACGGCTTGCCTTCTATGCCAAAAACAGGCAAAAAACCCTCTGTGGAAGATGTGTGGTTCTCGGTGTTAGAAAATTCAAATACGCGTTTAACACAGAAACCTCAAACCAGTGCGTTCAGAATCCCGATATACCTTTCTAAAGAGCAACGTGAGGATTTAAATGTATTTTTTCAAAAAGAGAGAAAATTGTTCCAAAGGATGTTCTCCGAGAAATCTTTGCAAGGAATAGAAGAATACCTGGAGAGTGGCAATTATATAGCCAATAGTATGGGAATTTTGGGGGTATTGTATCTTCAACAGCTTCCGGCGCATGAATCTAGGCCTTGTGCTGATTTCTATTTTTAAAAGGGATAGTTCCCTAAATGCTTCTTTTTTTGCTATAATATCCGTAGGGAAAAACCGCAGGGTAACCCTGCGGAATTTTTTGCCCTACAAAACGCAAGAAAAGTAAAGTATATGAAAACGTACGAAAGCGTAATTATTGTAAAACCCCAACTCTCTGACGCAGAGGTAGGGGAACTTGTAGCCAAGGTGAAAGACTTGATTACAAAAAATAACGGAGAAGTAACCAGCGAAGAAAAACTGGGCAGACGCAAATTCACCCACGAAATTAATCACGTTCGCGATGGTTTCTATCTCTATCTTAAGTTTAAAGCAGAACCCACGTTTATCAAAACGTTGGAAAACGCCCTGAAACTTAACAACAATGTTCTTCGCGCGATGACCATGCTCTCCTTGGAAATCAAAGCGAAGCCGGCTCCCGTAAAATAGGAAAATAACTATGCCAGCTCAACTTAGACTACCGGAACAAAACCTAGCGCTTCTAGTCGGACGGTTAACACGTGACCCGAATGTGGCGTTTACGCAAAAAGGTCAGGCAGTGTGCCGTTGTGATATTGCGGTCAACCGCAGATATATGGATAAAACCACAAACGAGTGGAAAGATGATACTGTGTTTGTTCCCATCGTCATTTGGGGCGCGGCAGCCGAACGGTGCAAAGACCGCTTAAAAAAGGGCACTCCCATTAGCGTGGAAGGCCGCTTAACTTTAAGCGAATACACCGATAAAACAACCGGGCAGACCCGCAGATCCCTGCAGGTAACTGCTTCCAGAGTCCAAATCTTAGAATTTGGAGCAGCGGGCGCTTCGTCCTTTGCGGACAATGAAGGAGTGTCCCCCGCTGTGAAAGACGACGTCCCTACCACTGACGTGGCGGAAGATGACGTGCCTTTCTAACTTACAACCAAGAGAGATATAAAAATGGCTGAAGAAATTAAAAACACCCAAGCCCCGGCTGCAGAAAATACCACTGCGGCTACCCCGGCTGCCCGTGGCGAACGCCCGGCCCGCCCGTTTGGGGCCAAACGGCGCTTTGAAAGCAGAAGAAAAGTCTGCAAACTTTGCGCTGAAAAGATGGATAGCATCGATTATAAAAACTTCCAATTCGTAAAATCTTTTACGATGGAAAGCGGCAAGATTTTATCCCGCCGCATTACCGGCACCTGCGCCAAGCACCAACGCCAAATCACCAAAGCAATTAAACGTGACCGCAACTTGGCCATCTTGCCGTATTCTTTACCTAAGAAATAAGCGAGGTCTGTCATGAAAGTTATCTTGAAAGAAAACGTGAAAAACTTAGGTATGGTGGGAACCGTAGTGGATGTAAAACCCGGTTATGCCCGCAACTTTTTAGTCCCGCACCGCTTGGCGGAAATCGCCACCGAAGGTGCCATTAAAAATTGGCAATTAGGCGCAGAACGCCGCCAAAAACGCATTGAAGCCGAACTGGCTGAAGCCCGCACCATCGCCGAAAAATTAAATGGTGTTGTGCTCTCTTTCACCAAAACGGTCAATGCGGACGGCGTAGTATTCGGTTCCGTAAACAAAGCCGATATCTACAAAGCCCTTACCGAACAAGGCCACAAATTGGGTAAAGACGCTATTGAGCTCAATATGCCGATTAAGGCCCTGGGTGAAACGGAAGTAAGCATTTACTTAAAGCCCACGGTATTTGCCAAAATCAAAGTGCAAATTAACCCGCTTACCACGGTAGAAGAAAAAATCGCTGATGCGAAACCTGCCGAAGAAGCCAAATAATAATTACACCGAGCTTGCGTTTTAAAAAGCACCCCCACCTATAAGGTGGGGGTGTTTGCTTAATTTATCTTCGTATTGCTATTTTATCATCCAGTTGTCTTCGCTCTCCACACGGGGTCCCGGGCAAACAAGCGGCCGGATGAGGACGCAGGTTTAGCGTGGGTGCGCTTTGGGTATATCCGGCTGTTTCGGCCATACCACAGAACTGCTCATCTTCGGGGGGAATACATCTTTTTGTAATGGTGCCGTCTGTCCGGACGGTTAAAACCAATTGTCCGCCATTATACATACCGCCCGAGCGGGTCATGGTTTGCACCCCGTCTGCCTCTCCTACTTCCAAGGTCCAGCTACCTCCCTCTGCCGGGCCCGGGATGGTGATATCCCCTCTGGAATTTAAGTCGCTCAGTCCGGAGGCGAACTCACTGTACATCATGTAGAAAACACTTTGTGCAGTCCCCAAGTCCCCTAGAATTTGCACAGCTTCCGCCATGCGTGAACGTTCTACAGCTTTGGTATATTGGGGCAACGCAATTGACGCCAAGATACCAATAATGAGCACTACTACCAGTAGCTCAATTAATGTGAAACCTTTATTCATAAGATTACCTCCTTTTATGGCAAGGTAAGAGGGCATACTCCCTCTATTTAATAGTTTAGGCAACTTGACAAAAAATCCAAGACCTGAATGCAAAATAGGCCTTGACAAAAAGGCCATTTGTATTGGGAAAACGGGCCTTTTTGGGGGGCTAAAACAGTCATAAAAAAGCACGCCCGGTCAGCGTGCTTGAAAGGGAATAATTTATTGATATACCGCGTAGGTGATTTTGCCGGGTTCCGGCGGATCGGGGATGCCTTTTTTCTTGCGTTCCTCGCTTTGGGCCAACTTGGCTTTGAGCAAGCGTTGTACTTCTTTGTTAATAAAGGAGGCCTCCCTGCGGTTTAAAAAGATAGTACTCTCTTCAACCTGAACAGTGGGTACATTACTCACTACCTCTGGCTTGGCAGAGGGATTTGCGCCTAACTGTACACGCCCGCTTTTTGTTGTAACCATCATTTTGCACCAATTTAAAATCCGTTTCATAGGGTACCCCCTGTGTACTGCTTCTATATTTATATGATAAATCTTCTAGGGTTAAATCCCCAGGGTCCTAGGACCCGCCCTCGGCCGGAAAAAAGGCCCGCATTTTGGGGCATCTGTGGCCTAGAGGCATCTAGGTCCTAGGACCTAGATGCCCTGACAAATAGCGCGTTTTCGCCGTCATAAGTGCTATAATGATAATAAGGAGTATTATGTCTGTATTTTCTAAACTTTTTAAATTATTTTTGGCGATTGTGTTTTTCCCGCTGATTCCCATGCTACTGCTTTTGGGATATTATCAGGTGCATCTCAAAGATAATATCCTGGACACACACGCCAATTTAGCCGAAATGGTAGCCACTTCCATTAGCCAGCACATTGAAGATTTAACGTGGCGTTTGGCATTTTCCGAGCAAGTAACACAAGCGCTTACTCAGCATAAAACTCCGTTGCCCGCCTTGCAAAATGCATTGGCCGCCAACCCGGATTTTGTATTTTTGGCAGTGCTTTCGAAAGAAGGTGTTGAAAAATACCGTGCTGCTACCTCGGCCGAAGTGTCTAATACAATTGCCCCGATTAATTTAAAAGAGGATCCTTCACTGGTGGGGCTTACCCAAAACCCACATTTGCTGGTCAGTAGTTTTGAAGTGATGGCCGATCGGCCGATTAGTGAATTTCTCTATCCACTTTCTAATGGAGATTATTTGTATGGGGTACTTAGTTTCTTTGGCTTTTTGGCCCGTGTGCAACAACAGCGTATCGGCAATACCGGGCACATTTATATTGTGGACCAAAGCGGGCAGGTATATGTGAGTGACTATCAGCAAGCGCCGGCATTTGATGCAGAAACGTTTGAGCGGGCATTCGCGTCGGAATCCCCGTTAATTAAGTCCATTAAAACCGACCAACATACTTACGTGGGTGCGTATGCTACTACGCCACTATTGGGAGTGCATGTGGCAGTATTGCAGCTTAAATCCGAAGCGTACCGCAGTATCTATCATACCAACATTATCTTGGCGCTCTTTTTACTAACGATTGCTACGCTAGCTTACTTTGGGGCGCTGACATTTGCCGAGCAAGTAGGTGAGCCGATTGCGGCTCTTTCGCAAGCCGCCGCCCAAGTCAGTACGGGCGATTTGGATGTGCACGTGGACCCGGAAATCGGCTGGGGGGAATTTAAACGGCTCATTCACGATTTCAACCAAATGACGGTAGATTTAAAAGGGTATCAAGCGTTACGTTTGCAAGCGCAAGTAAGCCAAATGAAAGAGCAAGTGTTCCGCGCCGTGGCGCATGATTTGCGGGCACCTTTAATGGGGCTACAAGGATACATTTATATTTTGAAAAATGGGGAAGTGTCGGCACAAGAAAAGCAAAATTATTTAAAGCTGATGGATGAAGCCGCACAAAATTTATCGGCCTTACTGGAGGATGTGCTGGATGTATCGCGCTTGGAAGCGGGGATGGCCCAGGTACAAAAGCAAACGGTTGATTTGAAAAAATTAGTGCGCGAAGTGTTTGATACGGTCCGCCCTACGGCGGCGGAAAAACAGCTGGAGTTAAGCAGTGAAATTGATTGCCCCCAAATGATGGCTGACCCCAAAGCGTTTAAACGTGTGTTGACGAACTTAGTGTCCAACGCAGTTAAATTTACGGAGAAAGGATTTGTCCGCGTGATAGCGTCCCAGGATGAAAAATCATATACTGTAAAAGTAGAGGACAGCGGAATTGGCCTTTCGGAGCAAGAAATCAAAGGGCTGTTTCAAAAATATCATCAAGTCCACCCGGATAAACCCGGCTATGGGCTGGGGCTGTTTATCAGCCGGCAGTTAGTGCAAGCGCACGGCGGTACGTTGGCCGTATCTTCCGTGCCCAAGCAAGGCAGCTGTTTCACAATTCAAATTCCTAAGGAGCAAGCATGATTGTATTTTGGCGTTTGTTTTTAGCTGTTATATTCACAGACTTTGTGTTTTTCCACAAGGGGCTATACCGGCAAGACCAAGAAGGTCGCGTGAAAGCAATGGCAATCCGTGCCAGATCGTTTGCGCTACTGGCGCTGTTGTTGTGTCACCGTTATTTAACGGAGGGCTGGCCCTTTTTAGAGGAAGTAACGCTGCCCGGTTGGCTGTGTATTTTATTATTTGCCCTGTTCCACGGGTTTACGGATCATTACTTCCGCTTAGGCGGAAAAATCAAATACGGCTATACGCTCTCTTTCTTCCTGAAAAATTTTGTAAATACCCTGTTTTTAGTGCTCATTGCCCCGTTTAGAACCTTGTATGAAACGGGCAATTTCTTTGCAGAGCCGTGGGTCGTATTTTTGGTGGGGTTGCTGTTAGCTACGCGCGTGCTGGGCTGGTTTATCTTTGCGGTGGAGCAAGATAAATACGGGCGGGATTATCCGTCGTTTGATGAACAATGGCTTTTGGCGTTGGTGCGGGCTATTTTCTTTTTACTCATGTTGCTGCCGGGGTTACGCTGGGCGGTTGTATTTGTGGTGTGGATGGGCGCGTGTATATATGCACGCAAAATCCGCTTATTGGACGTGCCCACCTGGGCCTTTTTAGTAGGGGCTTTTGGGGCGGCGTTTATTGGGTTTTTGGTGCGCTTGCGCTTCTATTTAGTGGGATAAATATGTTACTAAAAGATGTTCGTTTTGCTTGTTTGGATACGGAAACAACGGGTCTATCGCCCGAAGGCGGCGGCCGCGTGTGTGAAGTAGCGGTAAGCGTTTCCAAAGCCGGGCGTTGTATGGACGAGTTTACCACGCTGATTAATCCCCAAATGCCCATGCACCCGGATGTAATTGCCATTCACGGCATTACCAATGAAATGGTCAAAACGGCCCCTACGTTTCAGGAAGTGTTGCCCAAATTGTTGGGCGTGTTGGACAACTGTGTGGTAGTGGCGCACAATGCCGATTTCGATATTAATTTTTTACAATGGGAATTTGAACAATGCGGAATGCGTTTTCCCAAATATCCTGTAGTAGATACACTAAAACTGGCTAAGAAAAGCGGACGTTTTGAAAAAAACCGCCTGGGTTTTATTGCCGAAAAACTAGGCATCAGCTCGGTGGGATGGCACCGCGCTATGGCTGACACCAAAATGGCCGAGCAAATTCTGTATTATTTTATAAACGAACTGGGCAAACAGGGGGTAACCACCTTGGAGCAATTGCAACAGTTCCAATTTAAACGCTGGAAAGATTTACTTTGTAACCAGAAGGAGAATGTATATGAATAAAGTTGTATTATTAATCCGGGATGGGTGGGGCAATGCCAAAGCAGGCCCGTACAATGCCGTATCAAACGCCAATATCCCGAATATGAAAAAATATTTAGCCAATTATCCCCATACGGAAATTGAAGCCTCCGGTGAGCAAGTAGGTTTGCCGGCGGGATATATGGGGTCCAGTGAAGTAGGGCATCTTAACATGGGGGCCGGGCGTATTGTTATCCAAGAACTCAAACGCTTGAAAGATACCATTGAAGATGGTTCACTATTCAAATCCGCCCCGTTTGCCGCCTGCATGGACAACTGCCTTAAAAACCACAAACCGCTTCACATCATGGGGCTTGTACAAGACGAAGGTGTCCACGCCCATCAAGACCATTTGCACGCCATTATCAAATTTGCCGCCGAACAAGGCATCAAAGAAGTGTATGTGCACTTTTTTGCCGATGGTCGTGATACGCCGCCGCAAAGCTCTATCGGCTTTATCCGCACGCTTGAAGAAAAAATGAAAGAATACGGCGTGGGTAAAATCGCCACTATTCAAGGGCGCTATTATGCTATGGACCGCGGCGAAGATTGGAACCTGACCGACAAAGCTTACAACCTAATTGTGCGTGCCCAAGGGTTGCACGGTACCACCGCGGAAGAAGTAGTTTCTACCGATTATAAAACGATGAAAACACCCGATGGCGGCCCCATGGTGGACGAATACATCCCGCCTACGGTACTGGGCGATTATAAAGGTATGGAAGAAAATTCTTCCGTCATTTTCTTTAACTTCCGCCAGGACCGCGCCATCCAACTTACCCGCGCGTTTATTGATGATGATTATCCGGGCAAAAACCGCGGCACCCGTGTACCGTGTGTGTATTGCGGATTGACAAAATATTATGATGCTTTCCCGTACAATGCCTTGCCTTCTATGACGGACGGTGGGGGAATGAATAACCTGTTGGGGGAAGTTATTTCTAAGGCGGGGCTCAAACAACTGCGCTTGGCGGAAACGCAAAAATTCAAACACGTAACGTCTTTCTTTAACGGGAAACTGATTAAACCCTACCCCGGTGAGGACCGCATTGAAAAGAAAGGCCGCTTTGACCCAGCCACATTTGCCGACCATCCGGAAATGGAGGCCTACATCGTTAAAGATGAAGCCATTGCGCAAATCAACAGCGAAAAATATGACTTTATTGTCATCAACTTTGCCAACTGCGATATGGTAGGTCATACGGGTAATTTAAAATCCGTCATCAAAGCAGTGGAAGTGGTAGATGAATGTACCGGTGCCGTTACCGAGGCCGCCCTCGCTAAAGGATACACGGTTTTCATTACTGCAGACCACGGAAACGCGGAAGAGATGTGGGATGAAAAAATCAATATGCCCAAAACAGCCCACACCACTAACTTGGTGGACTTTGTGTATGTGAGCAAAGATCATACAAATGCCCAAATGGCCAAAACCGGTAATTTAGGTGATGTAGCCGCCACGGTACTGGACGTAATGGGGCTTGAAAAACCGGCCGACATGACGGCCAAAAGCTTAATTGTAAAGAAATAAAGAAAATGATGTATGGAAAAACCTCTCCCTTAGGGGAGAGGTTTTTTGTGGGTAAATCCGTATCTTAGATAGGTTCGCCTCCGCCGGTAATCACACCTTGTATGTAGCCGGCCGTTTCTACCATGGAGCAAAACTCTCGCTGTTTTGTTGCGCTCAGCGCGTGGCTGGGGTCAGAAGCGCATATACGTGTTTCAGTGCCGTTTTGTGCAATGTCAATCATGAGTCGCCCATACTGATATGTGCCGCTTGTGCGTTCGGCAATCACTTGCCCATGCTGGTTTGTCGGATCGACGCCAAAGCCAATGCTATAGTTGGGGGTGCTGGCGTTTGAATACGTAATAACCATGTTGTTAATATCGGCTAGGTTCTGAGGGAAACGATCGTTTTCCATGTAAAATAACTTTACGCCCTTTGTGAGACTGCTTAATTTTTCAATAGCTTCAGTGGTGCGGGCGCGTTCCACGGCCTTAGTGTATTGCGGCAACGCAATGGAGGCCAAAATCCCGATAATTAGTACCACTACTAATAGCTCAATGAGCGTAAACCCTTGAGGGCTCCCAACAGGAATGCTTTTGTTCATAGCGTCCTCACTTCTGGGAGCAAAAAAGCGACAACTATAACATCCCTGGCTCTGCACATGCTTTTTCTTGCACTCCCAGCAAATAATCACTAATTTTTAACTACACTATCATTCTAATAACAAAACAAAATTTTTTCAATAGTGAAGATTTGAAATAAAACCTGATTTATGTATAATGGAACTATGGACCGGTACCTAAAAGTAAAAGTGCACGCAGAAGAGAAGAAAAACAAGCTCCTGCAAAAAACGCCCGACACGTTTGAAATTTGGGTTAAGGCCCCGGCGCAGCAAGGCCGTGCCAATGAAGCGGTGCGCGCAGTATTGGCGGAACATCTAGGCGTGCCGGAAAATAAACTTTCGTTAGTAAAAGGGGCCACAAGCCCTGCTAAAATATTCTTACAAAGGAGCGAGACATGAGAAGAATTATCTACATCATTGGTTTAATTGTTGTAATTTGGTTCTTGTGGAGACTTATTTTCTGATCAAAAAACCCTGGTGAAAATCAGGGTTTTTAGTTGTTCAGTTTTTGCCAAAAATATCGCTATTTTCTAGGGCGTTTAGTGCTTGGGTAATGTCGTTAACCACAATAATCCAACGTGTAATGCCGTTTTTATCGGACGTGCCGTAAAAGGTGGTAATATTAATCCCGTTGTTGGACATTACCGCCCCAACATCGCGTAAAATACCCACCCGGTTGGGTAGATCCAAACAAATAGCATCCGTTTTAACGCTGGTAAAACCGGCTTTGGTCAAAATGTGGCTGATGCCTTTGTCGTGCTGGACGGCAAAGCGGACGACGGCGGCATCATAGCGTACATCTTGCGCCATGGCAATAATATCTACATTTTCGCGCACAAAAAGCTCGGTAAAACTTTTTAGCGTACCGGGCTCGTTAATCAAAAACACACTGTATTGCTTAACAATTGAAATAGCCATATCAAACCCTCTACCCACATTATACTATAGATTTTCCGGTTCTAACACGTCAGCTTTTCGCAAAGCATCCTCTAAATATAACATGGCTTTGCAATCATCCTCGTTGTACATCAAAATCTTATTAAGCAAATCTTGCTCGCCCGTTTTGAGCCAGTTGGTAAAATAGACCATACTGTCCATAGCCCCGCAATCGTCTTGCCGCCATTCAAACCCAAACGCGGGGGCGGCGGCCTTGAGCGAAAAACTGGGCGAAGGCAGATAAAAACTATCGTTGACCGTTACTTTAAGGTCGTGGCATAATTCGCACAGTGCGTTTAGATGGGCGGCCTGTTCGGGTGGGGCAACGGCGGCTAACTTGCGCATTTTGCGTACTTCGTATTCGGTCCAGTGATACAAAACAGTATTTTGGAAATCTTTGATATAGTTGTAAAATTGTTCAAAGATGGATAGTTCTTCTTCGGGTGTTTTGGCCACAAACGAAATGTATTTCTCTTCTTCTTTATCCCATATGCCGATTAAGTACACAAAAGATTTATTGTCTTTGGTGAAAGTTTCGGTGGCTTCAAAGTCGAAGTACAAATTGTATTTTTTTACAGGAGGCGGGAACTTACCTTTGTTACGCCAAATGGGTTTATTGTATAAGTAAGCGCGCGCATTGTAATATGTTTCCGTAGCGTAAGGTTCTTCTAAAATTTGTTGCAACGTTTCCAGCGAAGCGTGCGCCACATCATCCGTATTAAATAATCCGTTAATTTTTAGGCATTGGCGCATTTCTGTATTTAAATGTGGCAGTAATACCAGGTTTTTGGAATGCACCATTAGTTTATTAGCATACACGCGCCACGGAGCCGCGGCCCCCTTGGGCGGTTTGTGGGCCTCGGGCTTGGCTAGCCCGGTGCGGATGTTATTCCAAAATATAAGTTCCGTAGTTAAACGTTCTTGATGATCGGCCTGTAATACGTCCACGGTATGTCCTTTTAAAAATACGCGCGTAGAAACGGGGGTAAACTGTTGGATTTGCCCCAGAATTTGGTTTAACAAAACCACTTGTAAAGAGTAGTGTTCCTTCAAATCGTGGGCACGCTTGAATTGAAAAATGGTGTAGTAGTAATCCCCTAAGCGGCTTTTGCCTTCTTTACGCACCAGTAAGTTGACCCCACCGTACACATGTTCCTTTAAGTTCCACAAACACGCGTTTGCGATGGCGCTTTCGCCCCGGGCCATGGCGGCCAGGGTCGCTTTAAAGCGTTCCGTATCGTTTTGCGCAGCTATAAAATACACCGTGGGAAATTCTTCCCGGATCCACGCATCCCGTGCGGAGCGGTCCGTGCGGACTTTTAAATTCTCGTATCGGTTTGTTTCGGGGACGGCCTCTTCTTGCGGGGCGTGAAAATTACACCAAATGCTGAAAGGATCTTCCAGCAGGGTAAACATTCGGCTGGCGTTAAAATCTCCCAAGCCGGGGGTTCGCCCATCACTCAACGTGGCAAATAGTTGGTCAACCTCTAAATCAGTCATTACCTCTATTCTAGCTTTTTTAGCGCAGGAAAGAAACCCGCTAGATGTGATATAATAAAAATATGGCAGTTTTACGCATCACGAAATACGGCGAACCTATTTTGCGCCAAAAACTAAAACCCGTTAAGTACGAGGACATTGCCCCCAAGTTGCCCAAATTACTGGCCGACATGGAGGAAACCTGTTTGGCGGTGCGTGGAGTAGGACTAGCGGCCAATCAAATTGGGTTGGATGTGCGCTTGGCCGTTATTTTGCTGCCCAATCCTGAAGATGAAAACTTACCCCCTACGCGCTACGTAATTATTAATCCGGTCATTTTGGCTAAACGTGCCGAAAAGATCGAGGAAGAAGGGTGTTTGTCTTTGCCGGGGTTGTGGGCGGAAGTGCCCCGCGCCACGGATATTACCATCCGCTATACGGATGAAAACGGACAAGAGCAAGTAAAGCGTGCGCGCGGATTATTAGCCAAAGCTTTCCAACACGAAGTGGACCATTTAGATGGAAAGCTATTTGTGGATTTGGTGGATCCTAAACTAAAGCCCGAAGTCAAAAAAATCATCAAAAAATTACGCCCCAAGTGGGACTAGCCGCCCTTACGTATGCTTGACGATTCTTACTCTACTTTGTTGCATATTTTAAAATGGCTTTTGCTGGCCACATTGATCGGTGTGATAGTAGGCCTGTGTGATGGGGTTTTTCTAAAATTATTGGATATGGCTTTAGGAGTACGTAATACAATCCCCTGTTTTTATTTGGCGCTTCCGTTTTGTTTGTATGCAGTGGCCTTGCTTTCCCGCAAGCTGGCTAAATTCCACAAAGATTATTCTACCGACGCTGTTATCAAACGCATTAATGCCTATCAACCTGTGTCACTCTGGTCTGCCGTCAAGACATTTGTGCTGTCTATCGTAACTATGGCAGTAGGGGGATCTGCCGGTAAAGAGGCCCCGTGTGCCGACGTAGGGGCGGGAATTTCGGCCTTCATTGCGCGGGTGCTGAAGGTAAGTCCGCAAGACCAACGCAAGATGATGATTTGCGGCGTGAGTGCTGGGTTTGCCGGCGTGTTTGGCGTGCCGGTATCGGGCGCACTGTTTGGTCTGGAAGTGTTGTGGGTCGGCCATTTGTTTTATGAAGTAATGTTTCCGGCCTTGGTGGCGGGGATTACGGCGTATGGGGTCACTTCGTACTTGGGTGTAAATTACTTGTATCATCCTTTGGCGTTTATGCCGGTATTTTCAGAACAGTTTTTCCTCAAAGTAGTGGTGGCCGGTATCTTCTTTGGATTGATATCCATTTTATTTATTGAAATAAATAAATTGGCGCGTGTGGTGTTGCGCTATGTGACCGTACGTAGCAATATGTTCATCACCTGTATGCTGGGTGGGTTGGTGTTGGTGCTTATCGGGCATTTTGTATCGCCTCTTTATTTAGGGTTAGGAATGAGTGGCATTGAAGAGCCATTAAGCGGTGTGGCGTTGGGGTCTCCTTTTGGATTTTTGTACAAAATGATTACTACCTCGGTCACCTTGGCTGCGGGAGGAATCGGCGGGTTGGTAACGCCTATCTTTTTTGTGGGAGCGCAGGCCGGGGCAATGCTATCCGAATTTTTGCGGGTAGATAGTGCCACGTTAGCGGCGCTGGGCTTGGTGGCTGTATTGGCCGGTACGGCAAATACACCGCTGGCCGCCAGTATTATGGCTATTGAACTGTTTGGCGCGCCGATTGCGCCCTATGCTACCGTGGCGTGCGTCATCAGTTTCTTGATGACGGGGCGCCAGAGTATTTTTCCGCATCAGCGTATTTCTTGGGATAATGGAAAAGAAGTTCACGCCACTGCCTCTTATAATGGGCCGGGCCGCCGTGCAACGGATCAACCGCAACTTCCTTCCCGTGCGTTGGTAACCACCCAAATGCGCCACCGGGTCAAACGGTTTTGGCCGTCACGCATGACGCGCAAAAATGTAATTACGCAAGGGCGCACCTGGGTAAGACGTGCCCTACGCAAAAAGAAATAGCCCTTCTAATTTGGTATAATTGAAATATACGATTCTGAGGGGTTTTCTATGGATTCTTTCATTTCATCTGTTATCACGTTAGCGTTAGTTATGGATGGGTTTGGTAACATACCTCTTTTCATTGCTGCGCTTAAAAAAGTATCACCCGAACGCCGTACCTTTGTCATCTTGCGCGAGTTGCTAATCGCGCTGGGCATTATGGTGTTTTTCCTTTTCTGCGGAAAATGGTTTTTGCGCGCCTTTGGTATCCACTCCTATTCGTTAAGTGTGGCGGGAGGAATTATCTTGTTCCTCATTTCCATTAACTTGGTGTTTTCTACCGACGACAGCACCGAACCTAAAAGCGACCCAAAAGACGAGCCCTTTATCGTTCCGTTAGCCATTCCGTTGGTGGCGGGGCCGGCCGCCCTGTCCATGGTGCTTATTTTGGCGGCGCAACATAGCAAAATGGTTACGTTAGGGGCTGTATTGTGCGCTTCCGTCATTAATATGGCTATTTTGATGTGCTCCTTTCCGCTTAGCAAACTCTTGGGCCAACGCGGGCTTACCGCCATTGAACGCTTGACGGGTATGATCTTGATTTTGATGTCCGTGGATATGGTGTTAGGTGGTATTGCGGAGTTTGTAAAACTATGAAAAAAAGTTTGTTAGCCGCTGTTTTACTGGCCTTATCTGTTTGCGCCTGGGCGCAGGATAAAGTGGAGTATGTGCTTTTTGTAAGCCCGTCGTGCGTGCATTGCAATAAATTAAAACGCGAGTATTGGCAAGGATTAAAAGAAAAATACAAAGATACCGTACATTTTACGGAATATGATATTACCATCCCGGAAAATAATTTGCTTTTCAACCAAACGGCCGCCGCATATGGAATTGAAGAGGATAAACGGGGTTACCCGGCAGCAGCGGTGGGCAGTACCTATTTAATGGGGTACCCTTCCGAAATTGGAACGTATTCCGAGGCGGCTATCGAAAAAGCCCAACTGTTGGGCGAAAAAACAAATGTGCGTACCCTTGCGGCCGATCAGGTACAGCAAAGTGCTCAACAAGCATTCAAAAAAATTACGTTTTGGGCAATTATCGGCAGCGGGTTGGTGGATGGAATTAATCCCTGTGCGTTTGCCGTAATCGTGTTCTTTATTTCCTTTCTCACCGTCTATAAATATAGCCGGCGCGAAATTATTTTAGTGGGTGCTTCCTATTGTGTGGCAGTCTTTGCGGCGTACTTGCTGTTGGGATTGGGCGTATTTAAATTCTTATATGCCATGCGCGGCTTTGCGTACGTGATTAAGGCATTCTATATTATCACAGCGGCGTTGTGTTTGTTGTTCTTTGTGTTGGCTATTTACGATTTTATTCTCTACAAAAAAACCAAAAAGACCGACGGTATGTTATTGCAATTGCCGCACGGCCTAAAAGTACGCATCCATAAAATTATGGGGTTCTTCCTGCGCGATAAACAAAAAAGCGCCGTGCGTTTGGTGTTGGCCGCGTTAGCAGTTGGGTTTTGTGTGTCGTTGGTGGAAGCCGTATGCACGGGGCAAGTATATGTACCTACGTGTGTGCTCATCATGCAGGACCCTCATTTCCGTGTGCGTGCCGCGTTCTATTTGGTGCTATATAACCTGATGTTTATTATCCCGTTAGTAACGGTATTTGTACTGGCGCTGTTGGGATATGAATCCAAAGGGTTTAATGACTTCTTAAAAAAACACTTGGGGCTGATGAAGATCTTGCTATGTTTGGTATTTTTGGCCCTGTTTGTTTTGCTACTTGGAAATATTTAATCTTAAAACCCCGCCACGCAGGCGGGGTTTTAAGTTAGTAAGTGGCATATCTTGGCAGACCCTAGTTAATGTAAAACCTTTTTTATAGGTTGTTGCCTTTTCATCGAGAAATCAAACATTCTTGCAAATCTCTTTCTACGTCACCTTTGTGCCGGCAAAAAAGGATCCAAAACCTCGCCGCCCAAGCTTACAAAAAGTATTTCGCCGCGGAGCAAGATGTGTGTTTCCTAAGGCCTTGCAAAACAGCCAAAAACTCATTATACTTATTATAAAAGGGTTAAAGCCCCCTTTGCGATTGGCAAAAGGATACAACTTATGAAAATTTTACATTAATTGAGCTACTGGTAGTAGTGCTTATTATTGGTATTTTGGCTTCCATTGCCTTGCCGCAATATACTAAGGCAGTGGAACGAGCCCGTATGGCCGAAGGCGTACAATATTTGGATAATGTAGTCAAAGCACAAAATATCCTCTATATGCAAACAGGAATGTTTGCAAGAAATCTTAATGAGTTAAATACGCTCGGAGATATAACAGTGCCTGATGTTGGAGATTCGTGGACAAACCTGGGATTTGCTGACAGTTTACATAGCGACTTCGGTACGGGGAAAGGAGCGACATTACAAAGACATGGTGGAATGTTTGATGGAGGAACATTGACAGCTGTTGTTTATCCGGATGGAACCTCATCCAAACAATGTTTACCTTTCGGCGAGACCGTAGCGTTTTGTGATATGGCACGAAATTTTGGATATGTCATGAACGAATAAATTAGTTTTTGGCAAGAATCATACAAGGCATCCACAAACAGTGGATGCCTTACTCTTTCTAAATTTGCGCGCCCTTACTACCGTGCGTGCGCGGGTTAGGAGTTCAATTCAAACCTAGCGGGCGCAAAAAAGGGACGCTTGCGCGCCCCAAAATGCCTAGGAAAATTGTAAAAAAATGGCGCCCTCTAGGTGCGCCAAACTACCGACGAGCGCGTGTCCACTATAGTGTACCATAGTTCTTATACTCCGTTTTCGTATTCCGCCATGTCATTTTCTACTTTGGCTAGTTCGAGTTTCACACGTGCGTAGCAAGGATTAGCGACTTTTGGGAATTTCGCCCTACGTGCCAAAATACCCTACATGCGAGGAAACCTTTGGGGATATATAATATGCACGCAAACAAGCCGTACCGTTTGCGTGCATAAAAAGAATACAAGGTAGATGTAAAGAAACATCTATTACTAAACTCAAATGCCAGTTTAATTTTATTTTTTTGCTTTAGCAGCTTCCAAGAGTTTCACAATATCTTTAGAAGACGCTTGGGCATATGTCGTTCTGCCTGCACTGTCTTCCATATCTACGTCCGCTCCGGCAGCCAGCAACATCTTAATAATTTCCACGGTCCCGGTATTATTGGAACGATTTCTTACGGCGTGCATAAGTGCCGTTCTTTTCAACAAATCATCCCGTAAATTTACATCTGCTCCGGCAGCTAATAATATTTTAACTGATTCAGTATTACCGGCTAATACAGCGTTCATAAGGGGAGTTCGTTCCCAACCTCCTCTCGCATTTACATCAGCTCCGGCATCTAACAAGGCCTGAACTGCATCAGCGCACCCCGTTTTGTAGGCGGCTGCCAGTAATAGGTCGGATTTTGATGTATTGGGATGGGAATTAGGTAACAAATCATTACAACTAGCTGCAGCTTCGGCTCGGGTAAGTTCAGGAATGTAATTGAAATACGATACCGCCCCTGCTTGTAACAAGGATTTAGCCACTTCTGTACGGTCCTCAAATAGTGCCTTTTCTAGGGCCAACTTTAAATAACCTCTGTCCATATATTGGGCACAATAAAATATTAATTCTTTGTTTCCATTGTGGGCTGCGGCCAAACAGTTCGGATAGAAAGTTGCTTCTGCTAAGTGTAAAGTTATTGGAAGAAATACTAAAGTAAGAATACCCGCAATGGTATATGTACCTATTCTAGAAAGATGAAGTTTAAAAGTTGCTACAATTACATTGACTAACAGACCTATACCAATGGGAATAGGTGCAAAAATAAAGAAACCATAAAAAAATCCTGTAAGATGTCCGCTAATATATGATAACTCTGTCGCGTAATCTCTAATGTTGTAATACAGAATGCAATAATCAAGAATTAGCAATACAGTGTTAATAACAATCATTTTACCTGCTTGAGAGGGAGAGGAAATCTTGAAACAAATTCGGAGAAACATCCAAATAACAAAAGCTATGGCAGCGGTCCATATCGCAACAACAAAGGGGAAAGCAAGATAAGCAAAGGGATCAGATCCGAGAGTTAAAGAGGATTTAGCTAAATCAATTACCAAGTACGAAATGATAGCAACTTCAGCTAAAAGCGGGAGCAACAATATACCTGTAATAATTTTTAGCCATAATTCTTTATTAGTCAAAATTTTATTCATAGCGTTTCCTTTTGCTTCTGCATAAAAGTATTATACTACATTGCTAATCTATGGATTTAATATACCAAAGTCCTCTGTGTCGCCTGCACCTATCTTTTTATCCCATTGTGTAAAAGCCACGTGAAACCCCTACCGTGCGTGCGCGGGTTAGGAGTTCAATTCAAACCTAGCGGGTGCAAAAAAGGGGCGCTTGCGCGCCCCAAAATGCCTAGGAAAATTGGAAAAAAATGGCGCCCTCTAGGAGAATCGAACTCCTCTTTTCGGATTGAAAATCCGACGTCCTAACCGATAGACGAAGAGGGCACTTAAAAGTGCGCCCGGTGAGACTTGAACTCACGGCCCCCCGCTTAAAAGGCGGATGCTCTACCACTGAGCTACGAGCGCAAAAACTTTACGGGTTTAATTCAGCGTCGAGTCAAACCCAACACATATAGTATATCAAAATTTTTTAGTACGTGCAAGCAAATTTTTTGGATGGATTTGCTGAAAAGATACAACGTTACTAATTCCATATTTATTATAGCATTTGTAAACGGACGATGCAATGCTTTTTGTGTTTGACATCTGCGCGCTCTCTTTAATACCATATAATATAGGCCGGTTACGCTCCGTGCCAAGAGAGGGTTTGTATGACAAAGAAAATTATCAATTCTTCCCGCGCGCCAAAAGCTATTGGTCCTTATTCCCAAGCGGTAGAAGACGGCGGATTTATTTTTACTTCCAGCGTATTACCTATTGACCCGGTTACCGGGGAAATATTCTCGGGTGATGTACAAGTTCAAACGGAACTTATCTTAAACAACTTAACCAACATCCTAAAAGAAGCGGGCTGCACGCTTAAAAATGTTGTCAAAACAACGGTATTTATGACGGACCTTACCAAATTTGCGGAAATGAATGCCACGTATGCCACTTTCTTTTCGGAAAATCCTCCTGCCCGTACCACCGTGCAGGTTACTGCGCTACCCAAAGGAAGCGTAGTACAAATAGAAGCCATTGCCAAAAAATAAACGCTTATGACTTTGCAAGACAAACTGTTGTCTTCCCGTTGCACGGGGATATTATTGCCGTTGGCGGCTATGAAAACCAACGCCGATTGGGGGGTGGGGGATTTCGGTTCGCTCAAACAATGGACCCAATTCTTTGCCGAACTGGGTGTGAGCTTTGTGCAAATTTTGCCCTTGCAAGAAACAGCCCCCGGCGAGAATTGCCCCTACAGCGCGCTCACATCTTTTGCGGTGGACCCGGTGTACGTGCAAATTGACGAAGTGCCCGATATTGAACACAGCTCGCGCGCTCAAGAATATATCGGTTCCCTGTCTGCGGATATGATTCATTGGCGTGCCGCCGCTCATGCGCCGTTTGCCGCGGTGAAAGAGGCCAAGCTTCGGGCTCTTTGGTTAGGATATCAAACATTTTTGATTCACGAAGTTTCCGCCCGCACGGCCCGTGCCCACGCGTTTGAGGCGTATTGTTGTGCCCAACAAGACTGGTTGCACGGTTATGCATTGTTTCGGGCGTTCAAAGATTTTTTCAAATGGCAAAGTTGGACGCAATGGCCGGCCGATTTGCAAGATTTTAATTCCCCGGCTGTACGTCAATTTGAAACGCAGTACAAAGAGTTTGTGGACTTTTTCAAATATGTCCAGTGGATATTGGACCAGCAACTGCGCAGTGCCAAATTAGTTGCGCAAGAAAAAGGCATTTATATCTTTGGGGACATTCCCTTTGCCACCAATTTGGACAGTGCCGAGGTGTGGGCCGAAAAAGAAAATTACCGTATTGGGTATGAAATCGGCGCACCGGCGGACCAGTTTTCCAAGGATGGGCAGCGCTGGGGCTTGCCGGCGTATGACTGGAACTACCAGCTTTCGCACAATTTGTCGTTATGGCGCCGCAAAATCCGCCGCGTAACCGAACTGTACGATATTTTCCGCCTGGACCATTTGGTGGGATTTTTCCGCACGTACGTGTTTGCCCCCGGGCAACAACACGGCGCGTTTGATGTGGAAGGGGAACAAAACCAAATTGACCGCGGCTATGCGTTTTTGCGCATGGTGCTGGATGAAGCGCAAGGCAAATTACCAGTCGGCGAAGATTTGGGCGTAATCCCCAACTACGTGCGCCGGATGCTGGTCGATCTTAAAATCCCCGGTTATAAAGTGTTGCGCTGGGAGCGCGAAGATAACGGTTGGTACCGTGAACCGCGCAACTATCCGGTGGTTTCACTGGCCACTACTTCCACGCACGATACGGAAACGCTTCGCGGTTGGTGGGAAAATATGGACATCAACGAACGCCGCAACATTTGGGAGATGATTTCCGCCCAAAAGACGGACGGAAATGTGCCTTTTAATTTGGATACCCAACGCCAAATGTTAAAACGCGTGTTGGAGTCTGCCTCGGCCTTAACATTGTTTGCCTGGCAGGACATCACCGGCACGCTGGAGCGCGTAAATACGCCCGGCACGGTGGGGGAGGAAAACTGGACCTACCGCAGCGATGTTACCCCGCAGCAAGCGCGCGAAAAATACGCAGCACAACTGGAGATGTTTACAAATCTGCTTAAAGAAACCGGCCGCTTAAGTCAGTAGCAAGTGCCATTTAATGCATTCAATTTCCCGGTGGTTACACCGGGATTTTTTTGTTTAGAAGAAGTATTCTTGACCGGTTTTTCTTTTTTTTCTTATAATGAGCTGTAAGGCGTTTTTAATTTGTATAAACTAGGGATGTATGTGATGAGAAAAAATATTTGTAAAAACTTTATAGACCAAAACGGATTTACGTTAATTGAACTTTTGGTAGTTGTTTTAATTATTGGGATTTTGGCAGCCATTGCGTTGCCGCAATACCAAAAAGCAGTGGAAAAAGCCCGCATAACAGAGGCCAAAACGGTTGTTGGAGCCATTGCACGGGCCCAAAGTGTTTATTATATGCAACATGGTGAGTTTGCAGGTAGCTTGGAAGAGCTTAACAGCCGTGGGGATATTACCGTTCAAGATGCCGGGGATGCGTGGGACCCGGTAAATATAATGCGAATAAATGACGTAACGTTTAGCCATGGCGGTAGTGAATCCACCATTGCTAGATTGCAACGCAGTAGTGGCAAGTATGCAGGGGGGCAGGTGACGGCTTGGACCTTTGCTGATGGAACCTCTGAAGTGTTCTGTGCCACGGATGCCCTTGTCGAAGATATGGATATAGCACACGAATTTTGTACCCTTTTGGGACTACGCACGAACAGCCACTAATCCTTCTTTTTTCGGCAACCCCGGCATAAGCCCGGGGTTTTTACAACTCGCGTGAGCTTGAACAAATACCTACTGCACCCAAACGCTTTTTACATCCGCACCGTGGATGGCCACGGCTATAATCACAACTACGGCACTGCAACCGCAAACTGCGTGGAAGATGCCAAACTTGATTCAGGATCTTCAATGCTTGTTGTTTCTTATGTCATTAAAAGACCGTGATTTGGAAATCCGTACCTTTTTTACTGCGCTTTTGTTAGCCAGGTACTTGACCGGATATTTGGTACAACTGCTATAATAAAAGTATCACACAAGGAGTTTTCAGTATGACTAAAAAATCAAAAAAAGTATTAATTTTATCCGGCAGCCCGCGCAAGGGCGGCAATAGCGATTTGCTGTGCGACCAGTTTTTAAAAGGAGCACAAGAAGCCGGGCACCAAGTGGAAAAAATTTTCTTGGGTGGCAAAAAAATTTCCCCATGCTTGGGGTGTTATTACTGCCAAACGCATCAGGACCAATGCGCCCTCAAGGACGATATGCCCGCCATTGTAGATAAAATTATGCAGGCGGATGTGTTGGTGCTGGCCAGCCCGGTTTATTTTTATTCCATTAACGCGCAAATGAAGGCCGTCATCGACCGCTGTGTACGCAGTTGGGAACGCATCCACGATAAAGAATTTTATTACATCATGACCGCGGCCGAGGATGCCAAGCATACTATGGATACTACGTTGGCTTGCTTTAGAGGTTTTGCCGATTGTTTGGAAGGATCGCAGGAAAAGGGCGTGCTGTACGGCAAAGGGGCCTATCAAAAAGGTGATATTAAAGATCTGCCCGTCTATCAAGAGGCCTACAAAATGGGCAAAGGGGTATAAGTATGAAAGAATTTACATTTCAAACCAGCGGCGTTTGCTCGCAAGAAGTTTCCTTTGTATTGGATGATAAAAATTGCGTACACAACGTGCGCTTTTTGGGCGGATGCCCCGGTAACTTAACCGCCATTGGCAAACTGGTGGAAGGGGCCGACGCCACGCAAGTAGCCACGCTACTCAAAGGTAACGATTGCGGCGGCCGCGGAACCTCGTGCGCGGACCAATTATCGCGCGCTTTAACCGCCGCTTTAACCCAAAAATAAGCGTTTATTTGTCATCCGCCCCGCCCAACACGCGGGGTGTTTTTTTTTTTTTTCTATAATGATATAATATAAAAGTAAAAATAATCTAATATTTATAGGTTATTTTATTTTCTTTTGTCCCAAGGCCAACCTCAGGGCCGATGGGCTTTAAATCAGCCGTTTTCTTATACTACTTCACGTTCCTCGCATAAACAGCTGCAAAAACTGATTAGGAGTTGATGATGGACAGCTTGGTATATCTGCAGGAACAGTTAATTCGCTTGCAACGTAAATATGCGTCCCGTCCGCGTTATTGTGCGTTGCGTATGACGTTGGCCTCGGCACATGCCCTGTTTATGCGTTACACGCCCAATATGCAGTCTTTCTCGGCCAAGCGAGTTCCCTCTATTGTATTTTTTATCAAAGGCGGGCTGGGGGATTTGGTCATTGCACGCAACTATATTTGGCATTTCTATCAATATATTTCCAAGCGGCCTTTTGAGCTGAAAATCTGCTACCATTACCCGGAGTTATTGGCCGCATTCGGGGCTACGTTGCCGGGTGTAGTAGAAACTGCCACCGAAATAGATGATTTAAGCGGCGTATTAAAAATTGAACTCAACCGCTACCCACGCATTTTGGCGGGGGACGTGGAGAAGTTGAGTGCTTACAGCCCGCAGCTGGGTAAAATTTTAGCTTCGTGGAAGGCCTTTCAATCTCATAACCGCAAACTATTTGATTTGATGCCGCAGACAGACGGTCTTTGCAACGATTATGCCCAACTATTAGGCAGCAAGCGGATTAATCAGGCCGATATTGGCGGTTTATTAGGGGTGAAAGAAGTGTACGCTGCACCAATGCCCTTGCCCCAGGATGAACAAGCGGTGTTAAAGCAATTTGGTTTGGGAAGTACGCCCTACATTACCATTCAACGCGGCCATTCTACCGTGGAAGAACGTAGCAATAAAAATACAAAATTATGGCCGGTGGAGTATTATCAGGAACTTATTTATACGTTAAAACGGGAATATTCCTCATACAAATTAGTTCAGCTTGGGGTGTGCCGGGAAGGATTTAATACAGATTTTGAAGGAATCGACGTGAATTTGCGCGGCAAAACATCCGTTTTGGAGTTGGCAGTTGTGTTAAAACATGCAGCCCTGCACATTGATTGCGAAGGGGGACTAGTGCACCTGCGCCACGCATTAAAAGGTGGGCCCAGTGTAGTACTGTTTGGCCCTACCTCGCCCGATTTTTATGGATACAGTGAAAATTTGAATATACGTACCCAGGCATGCGTGAGGCCGTGTGAATGGGTGACGGATGATTGGTTGATCCGCTGTGCACGCCGGACGGATAAAAATTGTTGTATGCACAGTTTAACACCACAGTTAATACTAGAAAAAATGAAGAAATGGGGCGTTTTATAATCGAATATTGTAAGAGAAATATAGCAATGAATTTTTTTAATGAATTAAATAGAAAAGTCAATCAAGAAAAGCGTGTGAATGCAAATCATCCAAAAAAGAGTGCTGTTCGGATAGCTCGTTTTTGTGTCAAAAGTTGTTTTAAACACTGGAATACAGTCAAAAATACAAATAACCCTTACAATTCTTGGCTTAAAATTTTGAATGGTGACGGAATAGATGTAACTGGAAATTTTAGGAAACAAATTGATCAATGGAAAATTCCGACCATCCCTAACAACGGGCATATTTATTTTGATTTAAAAAAAGCATTATCTTTAAATCCAGCAATAAAAAAATTTGGGTTGATCTTTTTTATGGGAATAGGTGATTATTTTTACGCCACTAATTTTATTCAAAAATTAAAGCAATCCTATCCAAATATCATTTTAGAGGCATTTGTTTCCCGCAATTTTGATGGGAATAATTCTCCATTAGTAGGAAAATGCCTGAAAACAAATCCGAATATATCGAAGGTAACTTACTATGATGGTCACAAAAATATGGAATTTTGGAAAAATTACGACTATGCCGCATGTTATTCTTTGGCAAACAAAGATACTTTGTTACTTCCTATGTTATATCAGTATAATGGTAGCGTGTCATCAAGGACAGATACTTTATGCCATACCTTTGGACTAGAACGACCGATTATCAATCCGCGTCCCATACTTTATGACTATAGCCCGCGGCCACATGTAATAGAAGATTTTAAAAAAATTAAGAAACGTTTAAATAAAGTTGTGTTTATTCAAATGACATCACGTTCTACAAATTTTCACTATCCTTATACAGATGAAATTATTAAGTGCCTTTTAGATAGAGGATACTTTGTGTTGAGTGTAGAGCCAACCACATTGGTGCACGATAATTTGTTTGTGATTGATTTTTCAAAATATACCATAACCGATAGTATTTCCTTGGTAAAAATGATTAAAGAAGCTGGAATAGACATAAAAATGCTGACTACAATAAGTTGCTTTGCCTCTGTGTCTGCTGCGTTGAACATTCCAAATTTATGCATGCAACATTGTTATGATAGAGCAATTGCTTCAGTATATTATTCAAACTTATATTTGATTGTGCATCAGGTTTATGATCGAGTGCCATCTGATAGACAATTTATATGTCCATCCAAGGAACAGGAAAAAATCAAAAATATGTTTGTTTATTCTAAAGAGTTTGTGTTAAATGTGTTTTTTTCTTTGTGGGGACAAGAAGATGAAAAATAAGTTGTTAAGATCTTTTATTCGTTTCAAACGAAATATACGCAAACGGCCAGATAAAAAGATAACCGTTCCACTGAGAACTTGGTTTTTGCAAGAGAATACCCCTAAGAAAGTATTAATTATTAAGACAGATCATATAGGGGACTATATGTTGTTTAGAAATTTTATATATGAGCTTAAAAAGTCCCATAAATACAGGAATTGTATTGTTCATTTTATCGGGAATGAAGTCTTTCAAGAAATATGCGAATTGCTGGACCGTGATATAATTGATAAAACTTTTTGGGTAAAACACAAACTGCCTTCCCAGCCCGTTAAATTTATAGAAAAGCTCAAAAAGCGTCTAATCCAAGAAGGACTTGAGGATAGGTACGATTTGATCTTTTTCCCGGGTTTTAATAGATCGTATTTTGAACGCTGTTACTTTAGGTTGATTGATGGTATCTTTTATAAAGAGTTAGTCTGTGATGATGGAGATGTAATGTCTAAAAATTCTTCATCCACAAAGTTGAATGGAAAGTACACCCGTATTATTCATTTGCCGCGTTGCTATGAAATCTTTGATTTTGATAGAAATAAGAGACTGTTAGAGAGTGTTATAGAAGAGCCCTGCTCACTTAAGGAGCCAACATTGACGTGGAATAAGCATTCCCAAGAGACTTCCCCTTCGATTGTGATTACATTATTTTCAAGAAATGATGAAAATAGATGGCATATTTTTAATTATGTTGCGTTAATTAAATGGCTTATGAAAACGTATTCATATCCCATATATGTAGTAGGGGCCGTTTCCGACGAGTCCTTATACAATAAATATAAGGACCTATTTCCAGAAGGAATTATTCCCTTTTTTGGAAAACCGTGGGCACAAGTATTGGATTTATTAGCAAACAGTTGCTTGTATATTGGACCGGACAGTGGTTTGTATCATATATCTGTTTTGTTAAATAGAAAAACAGTGGTAATTAGCAGGGGGAGCGCTTTGTTTAGATTTTGTTCTTATTCCAAACGGCCTAATTTGGCTTATGTGTTCCCAATTGGAATTGTTAAACAAATTCGTGATCATCAAAAACAAGATGAAACTTATATTAAAACCATTTATACCAGTACCAATTTGGTTTCAGTACAACAGGTCAAGGACGCTGTGCAAAAGGTAATGAGGAAAAATAAATGAAAAGAATTATTTTTTTAAGTGATGTTTTGTTTCATAGTCCCGATTATGCCCCAGCTTATCATCGTTGGGTGATGAATCTAATTGAACCGGCTATTAAGGCAGTTACCGGCCACCAAATACAAAATCAGGTAGATTTGCTAAATGCTTCAGGGGATAGATTTGATAGAAAGCAATTTTTTGCTTTATCTCAAATTTATGATATAAGCAATTCTTACTATTCATACGATATTAGTAAAATTTCGACAAAATCCTGGAAGTATCTTTTTTCATTTATTAACAAGCAGGATTTAATTATAGGTGTTGAATTGGGCGAGGATTTATGTGCCAAATTAACATCTCGCCAAATAATATATATCAATTTTTGGTTTCATTCCTTTCATCTTTTTGATGATTCTATTTTTATGTTATCTACTAATAATCAACATATTTATAACAAACTTTTACATTATCAAATTCCTCGCGAAAAGTTTGAGTTATACGCTACTATTACCAAACATATATTACAGCCCAGGGCTTTGAGGTTGCAAATCCAAGATAATTGCTGCTTGTTTATTGGGCAGACTTTTGCGGATAAATCCATCAATAAGGACGGCATCTTTTTAAATATCTGTAATTTTGAAGAACGCATAGAAGAATTATCAAAAAAATACTCTAAAATCTATTATATTCCACATCCTAGCGTAGCCAACAAGAAACACACGGATATAGATGCCTTTATTGAACATCATCCTTATATAGAACGTTTAGCCAATGTGCCTACTTATGTTCTCTTGTCATCGCCTTGTGTAAAAAAAGTTGTGGGCATTTCTTCGTCGGTTTTATATGAGGCACAGTTTTTTGGCAAAGAAGTGGAGTATTTATGGAAACCCTTATTTAAAATAGATGAAAAAAAAGACAGTTTTATTAGTATCTACCATGACTATTTTGAATCGGGTTTTTGGAAAGATATTTTAGCTGAATTTTTTGAAATTCGTTCTTTAGGGGCATCTGGTCAAGTTTTGTTTGATAAAAAACCGAATGCACTAAGGTATATCAGTAATTCCTGGCATGGGTATAAGTATATAGATCCATTGATACAAACTACAAACAAAACTGCTGCTTTACAAAGAGAATTAGATAAATTTATACATTTGGGCGGAGCGCAATATCTGTTTAAAAAATTCAAATCTCCTTATCAAAGTATTTACTACTTTTTAGGCATTCCTGTTTATAAACGTACGCAAATTGCTAAAACAAAAGAAATCTACTTGTGCGGTATTAAGGTGTTAGTAAAGACAGAGAATCAATAGATTTATATGATTGGGAAGTATAGTAAATTTTTAATTCAACAAAACTCCCTGTTTTTAAACTGCAAGCGGATGTGGCCGTATGTAAAGCCATATTGGTTCCGTGCGTGCTTAGGGGCGGCGCTCACGGCCCCGGTGGGCGCGTTGGACGGCGCGGTGGCAATGTTTCTCAAACCGTTCATGGATAAAGTCATGATTGACAAACAGCCCCATTTCTCAACATACATCCCCTTCTTAATTATAGGTTTTACTATCGTGCAAGGCATACTGATTTATGCCTCCAACTACCTCAACACATGGGTGGGGAACAAAATTACCATCGGCATCAAGCGCCAGCTTTACGCTAAATTACTTTCTATGGATTCCGGCTATTTTGACCACAACGATTCCGGCGGGATTCTTTTTCGATACTCCAATGATGCTGAAACCGCCTCACGTGGACTGGTGGATAATGCCAAGCAGTTTTTGTCCAAAACATTCTCATCTATTTCGCTGGTTTGTGTGTTGCTATATAACTCGTGGCAGTTGGCGTTGGTGGCCGTGGCGGTGCTGGGCTTATTCTTCTATCCTATGACGGTTGTACGCCGTAAAATCAAAGATATTTTAACTAAAACCGTTGGAAATGCCTCCAACATTATGACCATTTACAATGAAACTTTTGCCGGCAATAAAACCATTCGCTCCTTCACGCTGGAAGAAGTGGAACAGGCCCGTTTTAAAAAATCGACCGATTTTATGTTTTCCCTCGCCATGCGGATGGTCAAGGGCACAAATTGGCTTTCCCCGGCCATGCACATCATTATGTCCGTGGGGGTGGCGCTGGTGATCGGCGGGGGGAGTTACCTGATTACACACGGGCAGATTAGCAGCGGGAACTTTGTGGCATTCATTGCCGCGTTGATGATGCTCTACACGCCGCTTAAATCCGTTGGAAATAACTACATTGCCATCCAGCAATCGTTTTTGGCTATTGACCGCATTTTTAAAATTTTGAATTTGCAACCCGCCATCCAGGACCACCCCTCCGCTAAAACATTGAGTGGGGTCAAGCAAGGCATCAGCTTTGAAGATGTGCGCTTTGCTTACACGCAAGGGCGCGAAGTGCTACACGGGATTAATTTGCAAATCCCGGTAGGCAGTACGGTGGCGTTGGTAGGAAACTCCGGCGGCGGAAAAACCACCATTTCGGCTCTGTTGCCGCGGCTGTACGATATCCACCACGGAGTCATTAAAATAGACGGGACTGATATTAAAAACATTACCCAGCAAAGCTTACGCAAACAAATCGCAATGGTATTTCAGGATAACTTTTTATTTTCCGGCACCGTGCGGGAAAACATCCTACTGGGCAACGAACAAGCCACCGACGCCACTATTTGGGCCGCTTTAAAAAGTGCGTGTTTGGCGGATTTTGTGCGTGAATTGCCCGACCAATTGGAAACCCAAATCGGCGAGCGCGGCATCCGTCTTTCCGGCGGGCAAAAACAGCGCTTGGCCATTGCACGGGCGTTTATCAAAAATGCACCAATCGTTATTTTGGATGAAGCCACCAGCGCACTGGATAATAAGTCGGAGCGGGTAGTGCAGGAAGCATTGGATAATTTGATGAAGGACCGCACGGTAATTGTGATTGCCCACCGCTTGAGTACCGTGCAAAATGCGGACAAAATTGTAGTCATCAACGATGGCCTAATTGCCGAAGAAGGTACCCACGAACAACTTATTAAAAAGCAGGGTGCGTATGCTTCGCTTTACTCCATGCAATTTAAGGTGCCCGCCTCCACAACTGCTTCTTAAAATATTTGTTGGTTATGCTTGTAACGGGAAATTAATACTTGACAAATAAATAATTTCCAAGTAAACTATTTATATGGAAACAAAAAAGATAGATTTGCGCCCTTACGGTATTGACCCTGCCAAGGGGCGCCCGCACGAGAACCTCATCTATGGCGTTGCGCTGGTGTATAACCTGCTACAAGCCCAGGTAGAGGAATATTTGGACAAGTACCGCCTGTCGCCCGTGCAGTTTAACTTGTTGATGTTGGCGGCTTATCAAAATGAGGGAAACGGCATTAGCCAGGTAGAGTTAGCACGGCACTTGATTGCCTCTGCCAGCAATATTACCAAACTGGTGGAAAAGCTGGTGCGTGGGGGGCTGCTTACCCGCAAAACTAACCCTCACAGCCGCCGGGAAAATGTCATCTGCGCCACCGCCAAGGGGCGGCAACTGATTGACAAAGTATGGCCCGGGTACGACGGCCTCTTGCGCGCACTGTCGGCCAAAATACCGTCTAAACAACGCCCGCAGATCGCACAAATTTTAACGCATTGGTTTACGCAACTGCAACAGGAGAATTAGTATGAAATCTTTGCTCAAAACTTTTTTTAATCGTTCGTTTTTCTCGTTATTTTGCACGCAATATTTAGGTGCGTTTAATGATAATTTTTTCCGCACGGCGCTGGCTACTTTTATAATTTACAAAGTAACTGCCATTTCGCCCGCGCAAAAGGATGTAATGGCGGCCTGTGCCGTGGCTTTATTTATGCTGCCGTATTTTCTGTTTTCCGCGATTGCCGGGGAATTGGCGGATAAATGGCGCAAAGACCGGCTCATCCAAGCTACCAAAGCGTGGGAAGTGCTCATTGCACTACTGGCAGGGCTTGGGTTTTTAACCGTCAACGTGCCGTTGCTGTTGGGCGTGTTATTTATGATGGGGATGCAATCCACTTTCTTTGGCCCGGTCAAATACAGTATTTTGCCGGACATTTTGAAAAACGAACAACTCATTGCCGGTAACGGGATTATTGAAGCCGGGACGTACGGCGCCATGCTGCAGGGGATGATTTTTGGTGGGATGATTATTACGCTGGAGCACTTGCAGTTATTTGGGAGTTCGTGGTCGGTGGGAGAGTATTTGTTGCCGGGGGTCATCCTGGTGGTGGCGGTGTTGGGGCTCTTGGCCAGCTTGGCGATGCCGGCGCAACGTTGCGGCAATACCAGTGTATCGGTGGACCTGAATTTCTTACGTAGCACCTGGAAGAATATGGCATTTGCCAAACAAAACCACGCTATTTTCCTGTGCATTTTGGGGATTTCCTGGTTTTGGATGTTAGGGGCGGTGCTTATCGCGCAATTTCCATCACTGGCTTCCAATTGCTTACATGGAGACCCGAGTGTGTTTACCTTGCTACTGACGTTGTTGTCCTGCGGAATTGGTGTAGGGTCTTTGTTGTGCCAATTTTTGGTAAAAGGGGAAATTACCAGCAAATATGTGCCGCTTAGCGCGCTGCTGATGACGGTATTTTTGGCGGATTTGGCATGCGCAGCTTCCGGCTATGTTCCCGCTTTGAGTTCCATAAATTACAAGGAATTTTTAATGACGTTTGCCGGCAAACGCATCGCCATTGATCTACTGGGTTTTGCTATTTGCGGTGGGTTATACGTGGTACCGCTCAATGCCATGTTACAACATCTAGCGGACGAAAAAGCGCGCTCGCGCGTGATTGCCACCAACAATATCATCAACTCTTTATTTATGGTGGTAGGCAGCGGGGTTTGTGCGCTACTGTTGGCTTTACACTTCACTATCCCGGCGGTGCTGGGGGTGATTGCCCTGGCCAATGCGCTGGCCGCTATTTACATTTGCGGGTTGTTGCCGCATCACATTGTGCGCATGATTATGACGCATCTGCTCAATTGGGTGTATGGCGTAAAAGTAACGGGGTTGGAGCACTGGAAGAATTTAAAAGGCAATACGCTGATTATTGCCAACCATACTTCCTTCTTAGATGCGGTGTTGTTATGGGTATATCTGCCGGGCAATTTATACTTTGCCATTGATACTTACATCAGCCAGCAATGGTGGGTGCGCCCGTTCTTGCATTTTGTCAAATATTTTCCCATTGATCCCACCAACCCCATGGCGGTGAAATCGATTATTGAGCAAGTGAAATCGGGCAAGCAAGTGGTTATTTTCCCGGAAGGGCGTATCACCACTACCGGGGCCCTGATGAAAATCTATCCCGGCCCGGCCATGATTGCCGATAAAAGCAACGCACAACTATTACCTGTTTATTTGGAAGGCAGCCAGTATTCGTTGTTCTCACGCTTTGGAACCCAACTTAAAACTCGTCCGCAGAGCAAAATCACGCTGACCATCCAAGCTCCTAAAACGTTGCATATTGATGAAAACATCCGTGGCAAAGCCCGCCGTTTGGCGGCGGCCCGCGGCCTGTATGACATCATGGTCAATATGAAGTACGAAGCGGGCAATGTGCAAGAAACGCTGTTTGATTCCCTGTTGGATGCCTACGAACTGGTAGGGCGCAAGAAACGTATCATCAATGATGCTACGCGTCACCCGCTGAACTTTGGGCAATTTATCACGTCCATATTTGTGCTGGGTAAACAAATTGCCAAACACCAAGCACCGGGCAAAATGGCTGGGCTGTTGCTACCGAATATGACGGCCAGTGTGGTGGCTTTCTTTGGTATGCGTGCATTTAATATTACCCCGTGTATGCTTAACTTTTCGGTAGGGGTTAAAAATATATTGGCTTGTTGCCAAGCGGCCCAAATTACCACGGTGTTTACCTCGCGGGTGTTCTTGCGCCAAGGGGGACTTGTGCCGGTGGCAAACGCTTTGCAGGCGCAAGGCATCCAACTGGTGTACCTGGAAGATTTGCAAAAAGAGATTACGCTACCACGCAAGCTGGCAGGGTTTGTGGCCTCTTATTTCCCGCGCCGATACTACAAATGGGTGCGCGGAGCGGTCAAGTCTTCGGATCCGGCGGTAGTATTGTTTACTTCGGGTAGTGAAGGAACCCCCAAAGGGGTCGTCCTTACGCACGAAAACTTACAGGCCAACCGTTTACAACTGCAAAGTATTTTGGATTTCGGCCTCAAAGACCGGATGTTTAACGCCATGCCCATTTTTCATTCGTTTGGTTTAACGGCCGGGACGTTGTTGCCGTTACTAAGCGGCATGCCGGTATTTCTCTATCCGTCTCCGTTGCATTACCGCATTGTGCCGGAGCTGATTTACGACCGCAACGCCACCATCGTATTTGGTACGGATACTTTCTTTAACGGGTATGCCAAAATGGCGCATCCGTATGATTTTTACTCCGTGCGTTTGGCAGTAGTGGGGGCCGAAAAACTCAAGGAAGAAACCATCCGCAAATATTACGACCAGTTTGGTTTGCGTGTCATGGAAGGATACGGCGCTACGGAAACCGCCCCTGTGATGGCCGTCAATACGCCCATGTATTTTAGAAGGGGTAGCGTGGGCCGTTTGCTGCCGGGTATCGAATATAAGTTGGAGCCGGTTCCCGGTGTGGAAGAGGGCGGCAAGCTGGTAGTCAAAGGGGCCAATGTAATGGCCGGTTATCTGCGCGCGAGCAACCCGGGTGTGTTGGAAGTTCCGCCAGACGGTTGGTATGACACGGGGGATATTGTGCGCATTGATGAGGACGGCTTTGTGTTTATTTTAGGCCGCGCCAAACGCTTTGCCAAAATTGCCGGGGAAATGATTTCCCTGACAGCAGTGGAAACGGAAATAAATGCGCTGTGGCCCGGCAAAATGCACGCGCTTGTTACTATTCCCGATGAGCGCCGAGGCGAACAGTTGGTGCTTTTTACCACCGAACCTGCCGCCCAACGCGGGGCCATTCAAAGCTATTTTAAAGAAAAAGGACTCAGCGAACTGGCCGTCCCTAAAACCATCCGCGTGGTGGAAGAAATCCCCTTGATGGGTACGGGCAAAGTGGATTATGTAAAACTTAAAGAGATGGCTCAAACGAACGCTTAGTGCGTAAATATTCACCCCAATAGGGCGCGGCGCCGAACAAAAATCTTGTTCACGCGCAACGCCCTATAAATAATGTTTAAAGAATTGGAACATCTTTTTCATGTAGGCGCGCGGAGCTGCTTTGTAGCAGGATAGGTGGCTGGCCTGCTCCACCACCCATAACTCTTTGGGACCGGTCAACAAATCGTATGTTTTGCGGGCTTTGTGGGCAGGGGCCAGTTTATCTTTTTCGCCTTGTATCATCAGTACCGGGCACGTAATTTTGGATGCCGTTTGTTGCAAAGCAAAGCTTTCCACTTTTTGGCCCAGTTGGCGTTCTTTCCAAAAAATAAGCGAAGCTACCAACGGGAAATAAGGCACTTTGGCGTGTTTCCACATCCAGCGCTTGGCTACGTTTTTAAAAGAATAGTAAGAGGCCTCCAGCACCAAACATTGGATGCCCCCGTAAGTAGCTGTATAATAAGCAGCCGCAGCCGCGCCCATGCTAATTCCATACAGTGCAATGTGTTGGGCCAGTTCGGGGCAGTGTTGACGCACGTAATCAACGGCGGCCTGTACGTCTTTACTTTCTTGCAGACCGGCCTGGCTTTGGCCTTCGCTGCCGCCCGCACCCCGGCAATCCACATACAAGAGGTTATAGCGGCGGGCTAGCAGATAAGTGCGTTTTAACACTTCTCCTTTGTTCATGCCAAAGCCGTGTACCAAAATGATAGTTTTTGTACTACCCTTGGCGGCTTTAATAAGCCACCCTTCCAGGGTAACTTGGTCGCTTGTTTGCAGGGTGAGCGTTTGGGCGTGCAGGTTGTAATCTTGCGGCACTACGCGGATGCGTGTTTTTCGTCCTCTGGATACGCGCACTACCCACCCCACCAGGGCCAACACCAAAAGCAGTAAAATAACCAGCGCAATAGTCATATCAGCTTATATGGTACAAATTTTCCCAAAAGTTCGGGAAAAATATATATAACATAATAGAAAGTTTTTGTTATAATAAGGGGGTATTTATCTTTTTAGTGTGCTATGTAATCGCGCGCACACGCGGGGGGAGGTTGTATGGATGAAAAGAGTCAGGCATCAAGTTCTGGTGTAACGAGTGTGGAAGCAAAATCTACCGATAATAAAAAAACAGGTCCTAATCAAGGCGTTGCCACCAACACTTCCGCTTCACAATCTCCGCAAGATGTAACTGCCGCTGTAGCAGCAGAAGGAAAACCTACCCCTCAAAATCCGTTTCTAATCGATATTCCCGCTATCCCCACGCAAGAAGGCCCGCTGGGGATTCGTTTTGATTTTAACGACGGTGCACGCGTGCTTTTGCCCAAAGGGAAATGGCACGTGCAAATTGAAGATGATGAAACAGACAATATTATTTTTGCCTGTGATGCGGATGAAGGGTGGGTGTTAAGCACTAAGAAATATTACATTCCGTTTCGCATCCGCGTATGGGTGCGTGGGGAAAAAGAACCTGTGTTAAATCACACACTCAACTTGAAAGGCAAAGAAGTCTTGCTGAAATTCCCCGTCGGCACTTTGGGGGATACGATTGGTTGGATGACCTATGCGCACCGCTTTCAAGAAAAGCACGAATGCGCCGCAGAAGTAGCCATGTCACACAATATGGCAGAAATTTTTGAAGCGCAATATCCCAATTTGTTTTTCACTCACTTGCCCGGTAAACCGCGTTTTGAAAAACCCTACGCCAGCTATATGCTGGGGTTGTTCTTCCGCGAAAATACGACTAACCAGCCGATTGATTTTCGCAAAGTGGGGTTGCACCGCACGGCAGGATTTATTTTAGGGGTGGATCCGCGCGAAGAAGCCCCCCGCGTCAAATTGGGAAGTCCGCGCAAAATTAAAGAGCGCTACGTGTGTATTGCTACCAAGGCCAGCTCTCAAGCCAAAATGTGGAACAACGGCTTTGGCTGGGAACAAGTAGTGCGCTATTTAAAAGATTTGGGTTACCGCGTGTTGTGCATTGATAAAGAGGCGGTAACCGGTTCTACTTATACTTGGAACCGTATGCCGCACGAAGCGGAAGACTTTACCGGCGCCAAACCCTTGCAAGAACGCATTGAACTGTTGGAACATGCGGACTTTTTTATTGGGCTTGGCTCTGGGCTTTCGTGGTTGGCGTGGTGCACGCATGTACCGGTAATTTTGATTAGCGGGTTTTCGCTACCAATGTGCGAGTTTTACACCCCGTACCGCGTATTCAATTCCCACGGCTGCAACGGCTGCTGGGATGATATCCACTGCAATTTTGACCATTATGATTACTTCTGGTGTCCTAAATTTAAAGGTACAGACCGCCAATTTGAATGTACCCGTTTAATTACAGGCAAGCAGGTAATCGGTCATATTAAACAATTAATGAAGGATCAACATTTAACAGCCCCCAAGGACGACAAACAGGAGAACAAATAATGTCTAAACGTGCCCCCAAAACCGAAAATATTTATTCCAGTGCATATGTACAGGCGCTTGAGCAAGAATATTGTTCAACCTGTAGTGCTGCCGTAGTCAGTTCGTGTTGCTCTTCCCATGGGTTAGGATATCGCTTAGTATCGCGCATTTATGACGGCGGACGCCGCATGGTGTATACCGCTACCGTGGGGGCCATGTTGGCTAACAATATGGCGTTGCCGGCGCAAGGGGCCACCTATACGGTCAGCGCGGGGGAAGAAGTAACCAGTTTCCGGGTAGGAACCACTCAAGATTACCAAGACCTAAATGTGTACGGTAGCACCATCAGCACGTATGCTCAAGGGGGCGGGATGGAAAGCGTTTATAATGGGGGTTCCACCACAGCCACATTGACGTACAGCGGCGGTGCTCAAAAAGTGCTTAGCGGGGGCGTAGCCAACGGGACTATTATTTTTGAACATGGCGGGCAGACGGTTTTTAATGGCGGTATAGCCAGCAATACTTCTTTAGCGGGAAATGGGGCCTATCAAATTATAAGTAGCGGAGGGAAAGCCTACGGAACCGTTACTACTTCGTACACGTTTGGGGCTAAAACCGGGGTTGGCGGCGGTCAATATGTGTCCTCGGGCGGTAGTGCGTATAATACGGTGTTGAATGAATCCGGCTCTCAAAGGGTGGCGGAAGGTGGTATTGCCCAGAGTACAATTATTAATGCGGGCGGTAGCCAGTCGGTAACGGGAGTAGCCTTTTTCACAACGATCAATTCCGGCGGTTCTGCTACGGTACTTGACAAAGGTTCCGCTTTTCGGACAACCATCAATAGCGGTGGCAGCCAAGTTATTTCTAGCGGCGGTTTAGCCAGCAATACCGAAATTTCCCAAGGTGGTTTGCAGCAAGTTCTAAGCGGCGGCGTAGCCAGCAACACTACGGTATCTGCCGGCGGCTCTCAATTTATTATGGGTGGCGGCTCGGCCGCTTACACCACGGTACAAGCCGACGGCAAGCAATGGATATCATCCGGTGGAGTTGCCGTCTATAACGTTATTGAATCGGGCGGTTCCCAATGGGTGGCCTCCGGCGGTGTGGTCAATGGCCAAACCATTTCATCCGGCGGTTGGCAAAGCATTGAAAGCGGCGGTTCTGCCAGTGGGCAGGATATTTCCGGTACGGTAACGGTAGCATCCGGTGCTACGGTGGAAAGCGGAACGATTTATGCCGGTGGTGTGCAAAACGTATCCGGCACAGCCAACAATATGATTGCTTTGGCCGCGTCCGGTGGCAAAGCAGCCGGTACCCAAAATGTATGGGGCGTAACAAACGGCACCATACTTTCGGGCGGTATCCAAAATGTATCCAATGGCGGGGTTGCCAACAATACGGTAATTTCTTCCGGCGGGAGCCAAACTGTTTATAGTAATGGATCTGCTGTTTCGGCCAAGGTGGAAAATGGAGGTAGCCAAATAGTATCTAGTGGTGGCAACACGAAGTATACCGTATTAGATGGTGGTCAGCAAAAGGTCTTGGTAGGAGGAGTAGCGGCCAATACCACTGTTAATTCAGGAGGGACACTATCCGTAGAACATTGGGGTTCGGTAATTGCTGCAACTGTTAATTCGGGTGGTGTAATACAACAAAACGGTCAGGTTTCTTACGCAACTATTTACGACGGCGGAAAGGTGTATGTGAACAAGAGCGGAGAAGCACTTCGACATATAATCAGTGAAGGTGGGGTGCAAACGATTTATGCTGACGATACTGCAACGGCAACTTCAACGCTCATTAAAGGCGGTAATCAATTTATTTGGGGATATAACGGTGGCGGTGGAATAGCTTACGACACCATTTTAAGTAGCGGATTTCAGATGGTTGGGCTTAGCAATACACAGGGTGGAACAGCAAGCCGCACCAGCATCTACGGGGGAACCCAAGAAGTGTGGCTTTACGGTGTGGCAGATAGCACGCTTGTGTATGGTGGTCAGCAGAAAATCGGTAACGGCGGAACTGCCACCAATACCACTGTTTTTAGCGGTGGCAAGCAGGTTGTTTCTAGCGGCGGTTTAGCCAGCGGTACCCAAATTTCCCAGGGGGGTATTCAAACTGTTTCCAGCGGCGGTGTAGTCAGCTATACCACGGTATCAGCGGGCGGTTCCCAAATTATTATGGGTGGCGGCTCGGCCGATTATACAACCGTACAAGCCGACGGTAGCCAATGGGTGTCTTCCGGCGGGATTGCCACCAATAACGTTGTTGAATCCGGCGGTTCCCAATGGGTGGCCTCCGGCGGTATGGTCAACGGCCAAACCATTTCCTCTGGCGGTTGGCAAAACATTGAAAGCGGCGGCTCTGCCAGTGAGCAGGATATTTACGGTACAGTAACGGTAGAAGCCGGTGCTACGGTAGAAAGCGGCACAATTCATGCCGGCGGCGTGCAAAACGTATCCGGCACAGCCAATAATATGGTTGCCATGGGCTCTGCCGATGGAAAAGCCGCGGGTACCCAAAACGTATGGGGCGTAACAAACGGCACCATACTTTCGGGCGGTATCCAAAATGTATCCAATGGCGGGGTTGCCAACAACACAATTGTGCTCGCAGGTGGCGTGCAGGATGTGCGTGCGGGCGGTAAAACTTCTAGAACGGTTGTCAACTCCGGCGGTACACAAAAAGTACTCGGTTCCGCCAATGAAACTACCCTTAATGATGGGGGGACTCAAAACGTACTGGGCACGGGTTCTGTGCTCAATACCACCATCAATAGCGGGGGCACGCAAAACCTCCAGGGCACTGCCAATACCACTATTTTAAACAGCGGTGGAAAACAAAGTGTACATGGCATAGCAAACTACACACATCTTAGAGGCGGCACTCAATATGTATATACGGGCGGCAACGCTTCCAATACAATAATTAGTGCGGGGGATCAGTGGATTGGGTTGTATCAAACCCCCGGTGGAACTGCCACCAGCACCACCATTTTAGGCGGTACCCAACATGTTATGTATGGTAAAGCCAATGAAACATTCGTTTCTGGCGGTACCCAAGACGTAGGATATCAAGGTTCTGTTACCAGCACCACTATTTACAATGGCGGTAAACAAGTTGTCTCCAGTGGTGGGCTGGCTGTGAGCACCAATATTTCCCAAGGCGGTTTGCAACAAGTTCACAGTGGTGGCGTAGTTAGCTACACCACGGTATCTGCCGGCGGCTCTCAAGTTATTATGGGCGGCGGCTCGGCCGATTATACAACCGTACAAGCCGACGGTAGCCAATGGGTATATTCTGCCGGTATTGTGACCAATAACGTCATTGAATCGGGCGGTTCCCAATGGGTGGCCTCCGGCGGTATGGTCAACGGTCAAACCATTGAAGAAGGCGGTTGGCAAAATATCGAAAGCGGCGGTTCTGCCAGCGGGCAGGATATTTCCGGCACGGTAACGGTAGCATCTGGTGCTACGGCGGAAAGCGGCACAATTCATGCCGGCGGCGTACAAAACGTATCCGGCACAGCTAATAATATGATTGCCATGGGTTCTGCCGATGGCAAAGCAGCCGGTACCCAAAACGTATGGGGCCTTACCAACAGCACCATTCTTATGGGCGGTATCCAAAACATTTTTGAGGGCGGTTTAGCCAAAAAGACCGTTATTTCCAACGGAGGGTTGCAAGTTGTCTCCAACGGCGGAACTGCGGAAGATGCCAAAGTCAGTGACGGTGGCAAACAAACTGTCAGCAATGGTGGCAGTGCCTTAAGAACCAGCGTGTTTGAAGGCGGCGTGCAAGAAGTAAATAACGGTGGAACGGCCCGCAATGCAAGAGTTTCAGCGGGCGGTACGCAAAATGTATTTGCTGGTGCTACTGTAGAGGGAGCAACGGTTGCCGGCACACAAAATATTTCAGCAACAACGGCCACAGGCAACACCAACGTTACCAATACTACCGTCGTGTCCGGTGGGGTACAAAATGTAAATATGGTCACGGGTGCCGGATCGGTAAATAACACGGTTGTTGATGATGGCGGTACGCAAAATGTTGTAAATGGAAATGTGACGTCCACCACTGTTAACGGGGGTGGTACCCAAAACATCAGTGGCGGGGCTGTTACCAACACAACAGTTGAACTGAACGG
>JBGUMP010000019.1:0-33952 GCA_045116875.1 Elusimicrobiaceae bacterium
AGGCCACAAATGTGGATGATTTTATAGGAAAGTTAAAGGAATTTCTATCGTCATTGCCTAGCAGTACCTTTAACAAATTTTTAGTATTTTTCCTGTCCACTCACAACTTTATAGTTGTAAATGCAGCCAAATCTCCCTCTGACATGCCCAAAGAAGTCCAAAATAGCATGTCGGCTCAAGGCGGACATTTGTCCTATGAAACCAAAAGACTGCATTTAGAACGACTATATCCCTTTTGGGCTTGTTTTGATCGGATTTTAGGTAATAAATACATTTTATCTGATCAAAAAGTCCAGCAACAACAATACGGGAAACTGTACAAGGCCGCTCACATTACAAACTCAAGCCGTGAGAAGAAAAAACTGGTACAAATTGTAAGTTCTTTTTTTGATAAGTTTCCTGGTCAATTCGTAGAGCTACAAGAGCCAATTATACAGTCCATTATGCGTGCACCGTTGCAAACAAAACTGCAGGATTTGCCCAAACAGGCAATAAGTCGCAGAGACCAAATGCATATTGTATTACCGGAAGTATTTAAGGGGTGTTCTCAATACGATAAAGAGCGTCTACTCCTGATAAGAAATGAGTTTATTAAAACCGAAAAAGCGCCCATAAATGATGCTTATTTAGAACATAGACGAACTTGTGCCAAGTGTAAGCAAGCTGAAGAATCTATGCGTGAAGTAATGGGATACCGCTATGGTCGCTTGCAAGAAATAATGAATAAGCCGATTTATCCTATTCATAAACCTAATGAGGGGCAGCTAAGTGCCACAACCCCTAAAGAATTAGTGCAGTATTACGAAGAACGCTATAAGAAAATTCCCTGCGAATTACACAAATATTATTTGGCGTTAGCATACAAACGAAATGGCGAAATTGAAAAAGCCAATGCTTTGCTGATGTCTAATGAAACTATTGCCCCTTCTACAAATCCAACTATGGGAACAGTTATATCTGTATATTGTGCTTGTGGCAAAGAAGATGAATATCACTTGAATGCGTTGCGTTCCCCTAAAATTTCTATTGGACGGTTAGATGAAGAAGATCCACTGGATATTCCGCAAATTAATGTGTGCCAACCGGATGGCCTAGCTATGTCGCGCGACATGTTAACGTTTGAATATCAGGCAAACAGGCAAGATTGGTTGGTGCACCCCAAAAAAGAACAAGAGGGGAATTTGTGGTTTTTGTCCCAAGATAAGTTGTTTAATTTATTAGACAGGCAAATTGGTACTGCCGGAGAGCTGAATATCGATTATGCAGAGAGTTTTGAGTCGCTGACACGTGACGTTTGGCTGTCGGACATTGCCGGAATCGGAGTATTTTGGGAAGGCTCAGTATTGTTCGCGGTGCAATTGTTGAAAGGAGCAAATCACCCCTTGTTAGGGCGGCTGCCGACAGGGTGGTACATAGAAGTAAAGGCACAACGCCGCAACAAAACTATTATGAAGAGCTTTGCCGAGAAATCATTTGTAGAGTAAATTATGCCAAAAACACAGTATATAGAGCCCAATGAAGAAATTAAGAAGAGTTCTATAACTCGTGGGGATGTTTTATCGGAATTTTTTGAAATATCGGATAAAGCCCGCGAAGGTGGCATGGGGGATGTATTCTTCTGCCGTGATAGAAGGGATAACAAGTTTTACGTATTAAAAACATTCAAAGCAATAAAGCAAAGTTCCAATACTAAAGGGAAAACTGAATTTGAAAACTTCGCAAAGGAAGCATTGGCAGTTCTTCAGCTACCGCGTTTACCTTACGTAGTATTCACTAAAACTCTCATTGCGGATGGTTTAAAAAAGTATTTAGTTATGGACTTCGTTGGTAAACAACCGCACAGTTTTGATGAACCGGTGCAGGGCGAAACGCTTTTTAATGTCTTAAAAACACTAAATGTGGAATATAAACAATCTTTAATTTGGGCTATACAGTTTTGTCAGGGGATGCAACATCTGCATAAACATGGAATTCCAGTACACAAGGATATTAAACCGGAGAATATTTTAATAGCTCCGGATAATACCATTTGTATTGCCGATTTCGGTTTATCTGTAATAAATCATAAAGGGGGAACCAAAGGATATTTACCTCCGGAATATAGTGATGATAAAGAATTAACGGAGCAAAGTGATATTTATTCTTTTGGAGTGGTTTTATATCAATTATTTTATAATCAAGTCTCTCCGAATTTACAATCGAAATTAATAGCAAAAAATCCTATTTTAATTAAATGTCTTTCTAAAACATTAGATAAGCGGTATAAAAGTTTTTTGCAGCTGGAAAAAGATTTAAAGAAAGAGTTAAAGGATAACTTTCCAGAGTATCGATTATCTATAGTAACAAAACCTAAAATGACTTCAGAAGATTATCTTTTAAAGGGTGTTGGCGCCTATGTATTGAATTTTGGTTCATATTTTACCCGACATAAAGAAGCAGAGATTGCTGCGTTAGCAAGGAAACTTTTGACCAATTCTATTAGGATAGATCCGCATAATGCGGCCGCCTATTATTATCGTAGAATGTTTGACACGGAAAAAGATCTATCAAGTAGTATGCCTATCGGGTATTTAAAATCAACAACTGATGGGAAAAAATTACTTCAAAGGATTCAAAACGACGAAAAACAAGCAAAACGGTACAGCCCTTTATATGCCAATTTAATAGAATTAGAATCTTATCGGGAGATACAAAAAGATCCGTATATTCAACCGAAAGATATCGTTTTTTTAGAAAATTTCAAAAAACATTCCGCTAAATATCCTCGCGATCCATATTTACATAACAATTTAGGCGTATTTGAAGCTAAAACAGGGCATTATCAAAAAGCAATTGAGCAATTTACAAAAGCTATTAAGTTATTGCCAGATTATACGGTAGCTTACGCCAATAGAGCTTCTGTGTATTTGTGGCTAAAACAAGAAAGAAAAGCGTTAAAAGATTGCTCTAAATATACCCAACTGCGGCGTGTCAAAAAATTGTTTATTCCCGTATCCTTATTTTATGGAATTTATGTACAAATTTTCTATTGGTATTGTCGACAAAAAAAATATGGTAAAGCTTACGCCTGGTATGAAAGACATTTGGATTTGTTCCAAAAGCTAGATTCGGCAGACCGACAGAAAATGCTCGATAGAGTGCATTTTCAGATTCAATATCATTATTTGGAACATCTACCAGTCAACTATGATAAAAAGAGCATTCTTAAGGAATATAAAAATATTTGGAAATTGTGGAGAAAGATTCAACGAGAAAAAGTAGCCATAGAAGCAGACGATTGGTTTGATAAGCAAGAAAGACAAAGCCTACGGCTTGCAGATTGGGGGTTCAATAGCCATCCGAACATGCGAATTATTTGTTATCATCGCATCTGCATAGAACATCCTACCGCGCCCATTTTAAATGAAATGGGTTGTTATGTCGCAAATTGGAATAGATCTAGAAACCCAGAATTTGGGGGAGGAAGTTCATATGGAAGGGAAGCTCTCCCCTACTTTGATAAGGCCGTTGCAGCAGATAAAACCTATGCGCCTGCTTATTACAATCGTGCACGAGCTTATATGGAATGTAGGGAATATGCTAAAGCGATAGTAGATTATACGAGTGCCTTAGATTTATCCAAGAAACAAGTATGTGCCTATGGGCCACGGTGTGAATCATATATGCAATCAGTATATGAGGCTATAGATGTTAATGCTGGATGGACAGATCGAGAGACGGCCATGATAACTCCTCTTGAACTCCCATCCATCAATATTAAACAAACTTACCATTCCCATTATATCGGTAACCATTTGGTAATGGACCAAGAGTATAAGACTGAATATTCTTCCAAGCCTTCGCTTTATAAACCCATATTGTCCAAAGCAAAATTTTATTTTGAACATGGTAAATATAAGAGGGCTTTATCTTATTTTGAACAAGCAGAAAAATTAAAAAGTCCTGTTTTTTATTTTAAAAAAGGAATATGCTTTTATAAACTTGGAAGATATCAGAAGGCGCTAAAATGTTTTTTAGAAGAGCCAGAAATAAAAAGGAAATCATCAATTAATTCAGAAGCCAATATCGCATTGTGTTATGCGAAATTGGGTAATGTAAAAGAAGCCGAAAAGCATTTACTAGAATCGTTCCGCTATTTTTTATCCAGTGGCCAAATGCAGGATCCAAAAGGAGAAGCGCTTATCAATATTTCAGTGCGAGAAAAACGCATTTGGCATGCGGCGGCTACATATTTTGAAAGCTACTATAAAAGATGTTTAACAAATAATCAAATTTTTTCTATTGGTTTTCTCCAAGAACCAATATTTACTGATTATATTGATAATGCTTATTATCAACGCGCAGAAGCCTATTTTGCTTTGAAGGATTATGCCCATGCTTTGGAGGATTATGGACGAGCATTACACCCGGATGATATTTTCCCAACGGTATTGATTCCAAAATTTGAACTGCATATTGAACAGCGAATGACGGCATGCGAAGAAGCCATCAAGAAATCCTCTAAAAAGAAGAAATAGTATCCTATATCCCTAATACAATGTCAAAAAATGCCAGAAAGCCCCTTTAAGTGAGGGGCTTTACTGTTTTATGGCAAAATTTCCCTAAAGACTGCTTTTGTATAGATAAATTGTCATCAAATGCCAGTTGTTTTATTAGGTAGATACCAACTCAAGGAGAAAATTATGATAGCAGATGTTTTTAGAAACTTTTTCAATTGGAATGGGCGTATTTGCCGCCGACAATTCTTGTTTTTATTTATCCTGTCCGTGATTGTCGGTATGGTTCTGATCGGTATGATTGGCAATGGCGGACAGAGCATAATGTTTTTTATTCAACTTTTTTTGATTCCCAGTTATATGAAAAGGTTGCATGACATCGGTTGGTCCGGTGGGCTTATATTTTTATCACTAATTCCGTTCGTGGGGATGATTTTATTTTTCCTGATGTTAGTAGTAGGCGGAACGCATGGAAGCAATAAGTACGGACCTGACCCAAGAGCGCCCAAAATTTCTTCCTCTTCAAATGATGACGATGAGAATGATGCGCCAACGTCAACCCCTTCGGGCGATAGATGGCAAACGCTTGGGGACGGCTTAGCAGAATTCATTTTGCTGATTACAGGGCAGGATAAGTCACTATCAAGTTTACAGGAAAAATTAGAGATGTGCTATCTGCTTTTAATAGAAACTGATCATTTAATATTTGTGAATTTTAGAGGACATCGTGAACGAATTTCAGACCGCATGTTGGGACAGGTGCTTTTGAAAAGCAGTGCTAATAAAGAAATGTTTGAAAAAGCGGTTGATGAATATCATGCACGTATCCCTGTCTATATGGCTTGCCGGGAACTCATCAGTAAAAGCGGTGCTACAGTGGGTACACGGGCCTTTGCGCTAAGCCATTTCTTGCAGAAAGCCCGTGGAAAAGCTAGCGGGAAAGATATGACCGATGTAATAACAGGTAAAAAAGAGCTAGCGGCGGAAGATATGGGCGAGTTTTTGGATTTTTTTGAGAGTATGACACTGGTTATGAGCTTATCCCAAGCGTTGATTAGTATTAAACGCATTATGGATAAATTTAAAGAGTTATAAGGAGGCACTTATGTTCTTCCTATTAGTGATAGTTGTTTTGATAGTCATATGGTTTATCTATACATCCCGCATTGCTTATTGCAATATGAAACTGTTTGATTATGCGTTATCCGGGGATGAATATCGTGTGCGCGAGTTGTTGCGTACCAATGCAGATGTAAATATGCACGAGCCAAATGGTCTTACCCCTTTAATGGTGGCGGCTCAAAGAGGCCATATTCGTATTGTGAAATTGTTATTGGATGCCGGGGCAAATCCACGTTTAACTGATAACAAAGGATTTAATGCCCAATATCATGCCATGTGGTATGGCCATCCGGAAATAGCTGCTTTGATTGATCAGTATATGTAAAAGGAAGCGCAGTGGAAGGCAAGAGATAGGGCTTTTGCTCAATATGCGTTTCGTAGTAAGTTACTAGGCAACGGTTGCTCCAAGGTTCGTTGCACCAAGGGCGGTCCGTTACAGAAGGGCGACTTGAAAATGTCCCTGCTTATTATCCCTAGTTGGGTATTTGTAGTTATGCGGTATCTTCATATTTAGTGAGTAAGAAGACTAACCGGATGTGTAATTAACTTTCTGCTGGGAAAGGAAACTCTGAGTTTGTTAACTGCCCCGAAGTTTCAGTTAACAGCGGGTTTTACGGAACCTGTCATATTGAGTATACAACCGTTTAATCGGAAGCCTAAAATTCCTGATTATATGCGTGTAATTGCAAAGAGAGGATGACCCGTAATAAGAGCCGAGAGCCGTGCTATAAAGTGCTCCGGTAGGGCTCCGGCCAAGCATATTTTATTCCACTGCTTGGTGTCTAGTAGGTAGATTTTACGAATACAATGTCAGAAAATGCCAGATTTATGCCTATAGTGTAGGGGGCCACACCCGGTAGGGAGTAATCCCATAGTTGGCATATCTTACGTACCACCTTTACCCAAGGGGTACAACTAAGGAGATGTATATGACAAGTCTTATCATTGATGGATCCAATGTCGTTCGTTCGGCCTATGGCCTGCAAGGTAAACCAAATTTTGACCTAGAAGCCCGGCTGTCAGATCAATTGGTTGACTATGTGTCCAGTTTTAATACGGACTCTTCCAGAGAGATTGAATGTTATTTTGATGGTTATAAACGCGCCATTTCCCGCCCGCATGGAATGAGTGTGTTCTTCTCGGCTCGCCATAAAGCCGATAAACTCATCATCAATTCCATTTATGAGCATACCCAACAATATGGCCGCGATGTTTGCGTGGTTACGGCAGATAATGAAATTATCCAAGTAGCACGCGCTTGTGGTGCCGATGTGCAATACACATATTCTTTTTTAAAGGGTTTTTGGCCCTATATCAATTTCTAAGGAGATTATTATGACACAGCAAATTATTTCTTCCGAATTGGAAATGACCCCCGAAATTAAAAGCGCCATTTATCACATTAACCATGGAGACAATGTGTTTATCCATGGCCGTCCTGGAACTGGTAAATCCACTTTTTTGAAAGGGCTTCGCTCGCATTTAAATGTAAAAAGCAAAAATGCGATGTTTGTAGCTCCTACAGGTATTGCGGCTTTGAATATTCACGGGCAGACAATTCATTCTTTCTTTCATATTAACCCGCAAGATATCCATGCACCGCTCGACTATGCCAACCGCAATGCTTTAAAAACTGCATGGCGTAATTTGGATATTTTAGTCGTTGACGAAATCTCCATGGTCCGGGCCGATATTTTCGATAAGATGAACGAACGCCTACAAGAAGTTTTGGAAGATGAGAGGCCTTTTGCCCACAAACAAGTTATCGTAGTAGGGGACTTAAATCAACTGGCTCCGGTGCTTAATGAGAAGTCCAACCTACAACAGGATAAATTGTGTAAAGAGAATTATAACACCTCCTACGTATTTGAAGCAAAATGCTGGAAAGAAATGAATTTTAAGCATATTTTCTTTACCAAGATTTTCCGCCAAACCGATAAAGAATTTACAAGCCACCTGGCTGCTTTGGAATCGACGCAAGGCTCAAACTTTAGCAAAGCCCTTGATTATTTTAATAAACGGGTAACGGATAAACGTCCGCAAGAAGCCGTGTGTTTATGTGCGCGTAAAATTGACGCTCAGCACATTAACCAGGCCGAACTGGACAAATTACCACAACCGACTTATCGTATCCCGGCATATCAGAGTAGTCGTTACGATAATGACTGGAAGGAAGCGAATTGTCCGGCCCCTAAAGTATTGTATTTGAAGATTGGCGCAAAAGTAATGTTTGTACGTAACGACGAAGAAAAACGTTTCGTAAATGGCATGATAGGTTATGTCAAAAGTATTAATTGCGTAAAAGAAAATGCCATTAAAAGTATTACTGTTGAGATTACCCCGAATTATGCAGTAGAAGTGCGTTGCTGCACTTGGTACAAAATGATACTCAACAAAAAAACCGGACGACAAGAAGCGGATTTGGATAATTTCTTCTGTCAATTTCCCTTACAACTTGCTTGGGCTACCACAATTCACAAGGCTCAGGGCATGACCTTTGATTCTGCTTATGTGGATTTGGGAGAGAAAGGAGCTTTTAGTATAGGGCAGACCTATGTGGCCCTAAGCCGTGTGCGCACGCTTGAGGGACTGTGGCTTAAAAAACCTCTTAAAGAAACGGATATCTTGTCTAATCCTGCGGTAGAAAAGTTTTATAATGAAATAAGGAGAAAATAATATGAAATTCGAGGAATTAAAGCGCCAAGTAGAGGCAAAATTAAGAGTTCAAAAACATGGTATTAATCCTGCTGATTTAAAAGCCAATGTGGAACGTGTAATTTTAGTATGCAGCGGTGTTTGCGCGGGGATTGCTATGCAACCTATTCCTTTTGCGGATGCCTTTGTATTGACTCCTGTCGAAATGATTATGGTAATGAAAATCGGGCATTTATATGGATTTTCCATTAGCAAGGAGCGAGCCGCAAGCATCGTAAAAGAATTAGCAGGTGTGGTTGGAATGGGGTGGGTAGCTAAAAATTTGATTTTAGCTGGTTATAAAACCTTTATTCCTTATGCCGGTGGATTTTTTACAGTTCCTCTTGTATTCGGGGCTTGTTATGGAATCGGAAAAGTAGCCGATTTGTATTTTCGATGCAAACGAGAAGGTCGGACGTTTGATAAGAAAGAAGCGATTGCTTTATTAAAATATGCCAAAGACAACGCAAAATTACTGTATCAAAGATACAAATCCGGAGAAAAGAGGGCCGAAGATGTAGAGAATCTCTCCGTGGATAGAAAACGCCGAAAATCAATTGGTACTTTGGATATGTGGACTGTTTTGTATGCATTAGAAACCGGACAGACGGATTGTTTGGACACCCCACAGTCACAGTTAGTTTTAGATGCGATTCGTCGTTCAACTAATGAATTAGGTGATCAAGCAACTGTACAAGAGATTGCTGATTATGTTCAACGATATGATGATGAGCAAATGCCGGGGTTTGTTAATAACATTAAAGGCATTTATCATGAATTGGCTTATGCAAGTGCAGAAAATGCAGATGGTGATTCCGTGTGCGCAGTATTGTTTGAAGATACGAACCATCCGGACAGCGATGTAATGCTTATTAATGAAGATACTGGACATATCGAATACGTACAACTAAAAGCCACTGACAGTATGCAATATGTGACAGAGGCAATGGCCAAAAATCCGGATATTCACATGGTAACCACTCAAGAGATGGCCGATAAACTCGGAATTGATTCTTCAGAAATGAGTAATGTCGAACTAAAAGAACAAGTGGAAAATACATTGTCCCATTTATCGGATGACGATTATCATCAAATAGTCCATTCTTTGCCATTGGTTTCAATGTGGTTATCCGCTTTCGCGATAGCGCCTATTGTCATGCAATATTTGCAGAAGAAAATCAGTCGGCAAGATGCGTTGCGAAGGATGGGGAAAATTACGGGAAAGAGAGTGGCTAAACTTTTGCTTTATGTAATTTTACTGAGCTTTCCTCTTACAGCGATACCAACCAGTATTTATTTGATTGCAAAATATTCGGTCTATATTTTGAATACATTCCGTTTAAAGGGATGTGCTGCCAAATAAAAGGAGAAGATTATGAATAAAAAGTTTTTTGTCGTAATCCTAAGCAGTTTGTTTTTTGCATGTGGGCCTCAATTACCTAAGGTAAATAACAGTAGCTTAAGCGCTTATAAGGAATCCTTAAAACAAGTAGAAGAATCTGTTCCTCAGGAAGATAAGGAGGCCTTTAATTTGTCCATGTCCATGCTCGCTGTAGAACAACTAAAACCTTACATGGAACATGGGACCATTGTAAGTACTGAAGAGGAAGAAGAACAAGCCAGACAACAATTACACCAGCTGTTGCATGGTAAAAATTACAAACAAATTATCAGTTATGTTGATGAAATAATGCTTGCTAAAATGGAAAACGCCCAAAAACAGTATATTGAAGTGCTGCAAGAAGAGGGTAACAATTTGCTCTCTTTTGGTACTGAGCCACAATTTCAAGAATTGATTATTTCTCAGAATTTTTTAACAAAGAAACAAGCCTCTTTAACGGTAAAGAACGTATCCAAAACGGAGATTGCCGCATTTATGTTGGGAGCAATAGATATGAGTGAAACGATTCCTTTTGTCGCTGTGACGGGCATAGAACTCGAGCAGCCATTACAGCCTCATAAAAGCCGTGTAATTACACTTGAGTTGGACCCAAGCCTCGGCTGGGATAAATTTATTACCGGCAAACAGCAAGTTGCATCAGCCAAGTGGATTGTGGTTGGTATTGAATATACAAACGGAAAAGAACTGATAAATGAGAAATTTTTAGCGAGCTTGGATGTGTTCCTGCAATTGCGCAGAAATTATGAATCTTTACTGGAAAGCAAGAAAGATTGGCGTTCTGCTTTTAATGTGGACAATGTAGCCAAAGGATTTTTCCCGCTATAAGGGACAATGCTTAAATGGAGGTAGAAATATGGAAGTACAAATGACTTTAGATATTCCGGGTGCATATAATGCAACAGGCGTTCATTTAACGGAATGTGCCAAAAAGAACAATTACTTATGTCCGCAAGATTTTTCTTTTAGGAAGACACGTCCGGCCACCTTCTCCTACTTTGATATGGCTATTCGGTATAAAAATCGCTTTTACGCCATACTTATGGATATTCGTCATAATGATTCAAGTATAATTCCGGATTTTTCGGAACGAAAAGAAAAACTTATCAAATTTTGCCAAGGGAACAATCTGGTACCTTGTATTTTCCCGCTAGACATGTCTTTAGGTAAACAGAACGGGCCTCACGGGTATGGAACGTATTTTGGTGGTGGGTATGGTATATCGCAAATATTTACTCCACACAATAAAGATAATTGGAATTTGTTTCATGCAGAAACAAGTAAACTCATAAATCCAAGTGAGGACGCCACAGACGAACTCACGCCCATGTCCGAATATGAGAAATATTATTTTGCTACGGATGTTGCCAAGAAAATCGTTGAGGAAAAATATGGGAAAATTGTGGAGTGGTATGATGTGCTGCCCGGGAATGATCCGCAACTAATATACATGAATAAACGTCATAATGTAGAAGAGTGGTGTTGCGTTCGGGTTGTAAACAAACCGATTAGTGAACTCACGGAAAGTGAGTTGGCACAAGCCACGAAGAATATGCATATTTTCAATCCCATATTTAGCCACAATGGTCTTTTCTTCTTAATTTATATTGAGAAAAGTGATGACAGAACGGCTCTGGGATATCACTACAAATACAAGATCGAGGAATCGCACCGTACCCCCTACGAAATTATAGATTAAGGTATTTTATGGATATTTTCCTTGACTTCTAGGACGTTATAAGCGTGAATGTGTATAGGAGAAAACATGCAAAACTATACACACTTAACAGCCCGGGAATTACGTTTAAAATGGCTAGAATTAATAGGCCGGCCTATGCCGCCAGTCGGACGAAGTTTAATTATTAAATACCTCTTATGGTATGAACAAGCCAAGCGTGAGAAGATTTCTCCACTTGGCTTTTTTCATGAAGTGGCCCAAGCCGCTAAAACTACTGATAAACGCCACAAAGCTACACTTGAAGTTGGCTCTAAACTAATCCGTTCCTATCAAGGTATCAAATACGAAGTAGAAATTATCCCGCAAGGGTATCTATATAGGCACAAAACCTACAAAAGTCTATCCGGTGTAGCTAAAGCCATAACAGGTAAGAGTTGGAACGGGAATGTATTCTTTGGAGTGAAAAAATGAGTGATAAGAAAATACGTTGCGCTATCTATACCCGCAAATCTACGGAAGAAGGACTGGAACAAGAGTTTAACAGTTTGCAAGCCCAGCGGGAAGCGTGTGAGGCCTATATTAAAAGCCAAAAGCATGAGCATTGGCAACTTTTATCTGCCGAATACGATGACGGTGGATATTCTGGTGGTAATATGGAACGCCCGGCCTTAAAACGTCTACTCGCAGATGTTCAAAACGGCCTTGTTGATATTATCGTTGTGTATAAGATAGACCGTTTAACCCGTAGTTTAATGGACTTTAGCAAGATAGTAGAAATATTAGATAAGCATAATGCCTCGTTTGTATCTATCACCCAACACTTTAATACCACTACAAGTATGGGGAGATTAACGCTTAATATGCTACTCTCATTTGCCCAATTTGAACGGGAAGTAACGGGAGAACGTATCCGTGATAAAATCAGTGCAAGTAAAAAGAAAGGGATGTGGATGGGTGGCAAACCGCCGTTAGGATATTACCGCAAGGATAAGAAGATATATCCGGATGAAGAAAAATCAGCCCTAGTACGCTCTATTTTTGAAAAGTATACGGAACTAAAAAGCACTACCTTGCTAAAAGACTGGTTCGCGAAACAAGGGTATAATATATCCGTAGGTAACTTGAACTGTATTTTGCGTAATAAAGCCTATATTGGCCTAGTAGGTCATAAAGGTACTTGGTATCAGGGGGAACACCAAGGAATAATCCCAACAGAACTATTTGAACGAGTACAAAACATCATGGCGGATAACCGTATCAACCGTCAACATTATGATCCCAAAAAGAGCCTTTTGTCTGGCAAACTATATGATGACAAAGGCAACGCTATGAGCCCCAGTTGGAGTACGGGTAGTAGCGGTAAAATATACCGCTATTATGTGAGCCAAGCCATTATCCGTAGAGAGCCAAGCAAACTAGGCGAAATCGGCAAAGTGTCCCTGTCGCAACTGGAAAACTTTATAGATAGTTGGTTTGAGCGCTTCTTACGCGAGAAGCCCAAAATACATCCATATATCCAACATTTTGAAGTTACTAAGCAGAAGAAACTATTAAAACTACTGTCATCTTATACAATAACCCGAGAAATAGAGAAGTCCTTAATCAAGCATATTAAACTAAGATACAACGAAGTAGAAATAGCCCTGCATACAGAACAAGTATTGGAGTTATTTAATGCGATTTATGAAAACCGAGAATTGCGCCAACTCAAACCCGAAGAATTGAAGACTGAAAATATTTATACAGAGCCATACCATATTGGCACAATAGCCAACGGAGAAAAAATAATTGTAGGCCAATTTGTAGAGCCGAAGAAGCGACCTAATACTGAACTTATCAAAATCTTAAATCAGGCCTGCACATGGCACCAAGACATAATCAATGGTGCAAGTACACAAGATATAGCCAAACGGGATAATGTGTGCGCGCAATATGTCCGCAGGATCCTCAATTTAAGTTTTTTGTCCCCTAAAATTGTCCGTTCCATCTTAAACGGTACCCAACCGGCAGATTGCACTCTCAAAAAATTACTCTCAATAAAGTCCTCAAATTGGCAAGAACAAGAACAAATCTTCTACAAATAATCGCAAGTGCGCGACTTCCTACCTAACCTTGTCAGCATAAAAATAAAGAATTTGCCACAAATCACAAAATTCTGCAAAAAACCGCATGCTTAAAGTGGTGCACAAAAAAATCCCCGTCGGAGTTAAACTCTAACGGGGATTTATGCTAATAATTTAAAACTAAAATACGGAGTCGACGAGATTCGAACTCGCGGTCTCTGCCTTGACAGGGCAGCGTGTTAACCAGGCTACACCACGACTCCTAAACTACCTATATAGTATATCTTATTTTTGGGGTTGCGTCAATTTTTTTGCAAAGGAGAATCCGGCCAAGTCAAAGCCATTATTCAAAATTACCCCACAAAATTTGCTCCAATTCCAACTCCACGCCAAATTCTGCTTTTACTTTTTCGCGCACTTGATCCATCAACAACTTAATATCCTGCGCCGTGGCGTGATTGAAGTTTACAATAAACCCGGCATGTTTCTCGGATACCTTTGCCCCACCAACCGACAGCCCACGCAAGCCGGCCGCATCAATAAGGCGCGAGGCATAATCCCCCACCGGCCGCTTAAACACGCTCCCCGCGGAAGGAAATTCAAGCGGTTGCTTTTCAACGCGGCTGTGTTGCACCGTATTACGGGCGGCTAACAACTTTGTGAAATCTCCAGCTGTTAACGAAAATCCGGCGGAAAGAATAATGCATTGGGGCAAACCGTCCACTTTGCGGTAGGAAAACGTTACATCATTTTTTAGCAGGGTTGCCGGGCGCCCTTCCAAATCGATAATATCAAAATACTCCAAACAATCTGCGGTTTCCTGGCCGTAAGCCCCCGCATTCATAAATACAGCGCCCCCCACACTGCCCGGAATGCCCGATAATTTTTCCATTCCCGCCAGGCCGGCTTTGCAAGCCACCTCACACACTTTATCCAAGGGAGCCCCGGCTTGCGCCGTAACCCGGTTGCCGTCCACCACAATACGGTTCATTTTTTTGGTGGAACACGTAATACCGCCAATTCCCTGGCCACTCACCAAAATATTCGATCCAAAACCAATGACGCGCAATGGGATATTTTCCGTGCGGGAAAGTTTCAGCACAAAGGCCCACTCATCCGGCGTTTCGGGATACACATATACCTCTGCGGGGCCTCCGGTACGATAAGTAGTATGCTTGTTCATGGGTTCGTTGAACAAACAATCTTCGCCAAAAAATTCCTTTAGTGCGTCTTTATAATTGGCCATGCAAGTATGTTAGAAGCTAAGTCCTAATCCTCCGGTAAAACCATGGCTATCCTTGGTGATAGTATAAGCTATAAAGCCCGTCAACAAGGGGAATGGGTGAATGTTAAGCCCCGCCATACCGCGGACGGTCCCGTCGGAAACAGATTCATTATGCGCATATCCGCGGGTTTTTAATTTGCCATAATCGTACCCTACCCCCACATAAGGGGTCAAAAACAAAACATTCGTAGAAGCAATAGCAGAGGCCGAATAGTGGTCGTTTTTATACCAATCGGTACGGCCGTTATCATAGAAAGCCCCAAAAGATAAATTTAAGAATTGAACCAACGTCATTTGGTAGGTAAGTCCACCTCCTAACGAGCGGTATCCGTTTACATCCGTTCCCCGAGCCACTACCCCTACGCCCAAATACGGAATTTTTGTTTCAGCCACCAAAAAGGGCAAAACAGTATAACTATCTGTAGAAATATTATTTTCGCTGGAAGGTTTAAAGACACTCACATTCGCCCCCAAGCTAATGGACGGGAAATTTCCGCCCTTCCCGGTGTGGAAATCCACCATACCCACCAGGCCGTTTAAATCCCGATTGTACGCTTTTAAATTGGAAGTTGCGGGATCATAATGTTTATGGAAATCGTCCCCCATATTATCCGCACGTGCACACAAAGGAACACCTATCAATACCGTCAACAACAATATAAGTTTTTTCATACATTCTCCGTTTGCAAAAAGAAAGGATATATACTATGATAGAAAATGATACAAGCCGTTTTCAACCCCGATATATTCACTTGCTGGAGGCCGTATGGTTAGTCAATTAGCCGGAACCCTTACCACTCATAAAATTGACGTGGCATTGTTGCAAAAAGAATTTTTTAATCCTTCTCAATCTCCCGTTCCTGTTAAATTTGGCACTTCCGGTCATCGTGGTCAACTAGGTCCCGGTTTTTGCGCTTTACACGCAAAAGCAATTGCACAGGCCGTAGCACGTTTGCACACCGAACAACACGTAACCGGTAATATTTTAGTGGGAGGAGATACCCGTTTGATGAGTCAGGAGACGGCACGCTTGTGCGCCCAAGTGCTTACCGGGAATGGTTTTTGCGTAGTGTTGCCACAAATTCCGGTTCCTACTCCCGTTTTCTCGTTTGAAATTTTAAGTGGACGGGTGTGTGCCTGCCTAAACGGAACAGCCAGCCACAACCCTCCACAAGATATGGGGCTTAAATATAACCCCGCTCATGGTGGCCCTGCCGATAGCGAACTGACAAAAACCATTGAAACATATGCCAATGAATATATGGCACACCCGGAACAAATCAAATCCATTTCACTAGATGAAGCCCGCGCAAAAGGGCTCATCTTGGATGCTGACATCATCACGCCATATGTTACAGCACTCGGCAAGCATATCAACTTTGCCCAAATTGCCTCCTCCCCCCTAAAATTCGCAGTTCATCCGTTAGGAGGAGCCAGCTTGGCCTTTTATCAAGCCATCAAGAAAAAATACCAACTTAACAATTTAGATATTGTAAGCGCCGAACAGGACCCCACTTTTTACTTTATACCCATTGACCACGATGGAAAAATCCGCATGGATCCATCGTCCAAATATCCCATGTCGCCACTAATTAAGTATGTAGAGTCCGGCACGTATGATTTTGCCGGCGCCAGCGACCCGGATGCCGACCGCTTTGGCTGTGCCACCCCCAAAGGGGGCTTAATTTCACCCAATCACGCTTTGTGCGTAATGGCTGATTATTTAATACGCCATCATAAAATTAGCGGAGCCAGTGCACTTGGCCGCACATTAGGGACCACCTCTTTGTTGGACCGCCTGGCTACCCACTATCAATTAGGGCTTGAAGAAGTAAACGTCGGTTTTAAATACTTTGTGGAGGGGCTTCGCACCGGGAAATTTGTACTGGCCGGAGAAGAAAGCGCCGGCATGTCAACCAGCGGTTGGACAACCGAAAAAGATGGCATCTATGCGGTATGTTTGCTCATGGAAATTACCGCTTGCGAAGGAGACATTTCCACCCTGTACCAAAAACTAACCGCCCAATATGGTACCCCCTTTTACACACGGGTAGATATTCCAACCGACGAGAAAACCAAGGCGCGCGTCAAATCCCTCAAAGCGACAGATATGCTTTCTATCCAAGAAGTTGCCGGGGAAAAAGTACAGCGTGTGCGCGACACGGACGGCATTAAATTATACTTGAAAAATTCTTGGGTCCTGGTGCGCCCGTCCGGCACGGAGAATATCCTTAAAGTATATGCGGAAACCTATACCGGTGAGAAACATTTGCAAGAACTGATTGAAACGGCACAACGGCTCTTAAAAACCATCTAGCAGTTTATTTTATTTTTCAACCGGGGCCGGGTCATAGACGGTCTTTCCCACCCTTATTCTCGCACCGTCCAGTTTAGTGGAAATGTGGAGTGCCTTTTCCGTCATGTTTTCCCGCGAGAAGGGAACAACACTTAAAACAGTTTGCCAACTAAAATAGGAAAGCCACGAATCTAGAGAAACAGGGCGCCCGCCCAAAAAACTATCCAACACCACAGGGATATGCAACCCCTGGTACGGAACCACCACCAACAATGCGGTATGATAACGCCAATGCAACCCCTTTGTACCGTTGGCCAACGTAAAGCGGGAGCCATTATCAGCGGGAACTAAAAACTCACCCGATTTTGGCATGGCAGTAATGAGGTAAACACGCGTATCCCAAGGCAGTTGGCCAGACACTTGGCCGCTGACCAGTTTACCCAGCAAATAAGAGCTGTAGTAACATTCATCTTTAACCCACCGATACGTTTGCTTACGCCGCTGTGCATGATGTACCAATTTGCTATCCAAATCTTCCAGTTGCACATCCGCCACATCATACGTAACCACTTGTCGCTTGGCTTGTTCAGCCCCCTGTTTCATTATCAAATTAAGTTTTTTGTAAACCTCTGCGGGAATTTCCGCCCGCAACATATTATTCGCCGGTAAAAAATAAATCGGTTTATGCGCACGCTGGGGTTGGCGTTCCAATAACTCCAACCAGCGTTGCTTTTGGGCCGGCGTAATTGGGGTAGCCAGTTCCGCCGGAACATTTTGCATAAACTGTTTCAGTAGTCCATCTATTTGCGTTTGGTTCTTTTTATAAAACGCCCGGGTTTGGGACATCTTAAATGGGTGAGGGCCGCGCACAAGGCCATCCAACACACCCAAATAATTCAGTGTAAGTTGAGAAGGGTCCTGATGATACATTTGGGAACTAATATGCATATTAAATAGGTAAACAGCTAACGCGCGCGCGTGAAGCTTGTCTGCAGAATAGGAAAAGAGGCTTTCCCACAACCCGGGCTCTTTAGGCAACGCCATTGTGGCCAAGTAAAAACGCATATAGGAAAAACGTTTTAGGCCAACAGGTTGCGTGGTGGCCTTATCTACTTTACGTGCAACAGCTTCCCCCACTCTTGCCTCAACAGCGGGAGATAAACACACGCAAAACACCACGAACACGCTATACAAAAAACGCTTCATACCATTAGTATAAGAAACGAATTCAAAATCTTCAAGGGGCTACTTGTGTTTTTTTAAAAGTTTTTTACTATAATAGGGGAGTCACTACTCTACTTATCAAGGAGAATAAATCATATGTGGTATGGTATTTCTTCCCTGCGGCCTTTTGAACAATATGCGCTCTTTGGCGTATTGGGCATTGCGATTGCAGGGCTTTTATATGCTTTATTTTTACGTCGTCAAGTAATGCGGGAGGATGCCGGAACTCCCCAAATGCAACAGGTATGGGGCGCTATTCGTGAAGGTGCTAATGCCTATTTGAAACGTCAGTTAAAAACCATTTTGCCGTTAATTGGTTTGTTAACGATCTGCCTGTTTTTATCCGTTTACATTGTGCCCGTATCGCAAGATTCCATGGAACGCTTTGCCGGTCTATCGGCCCAAACCGTAAAACTCATTGCTGCGTTTGGTCGCGCCGGAGCGTTTATTTTAGGGGCGGTGTTTTCTTTGTTAGTAGGGCAATTGGGGATGCGTATTGCCGTAGATGCCAATGTACGTGTGGCGGCTGCTTCTAAACGCAGTTTCGGCGATGCATTACGCATTGCTTACCGCGCCGGAACGGTAACCGGTATGCTCACAGACGGGCTCGGCTTATTAGGCGGGACCGTAATTTTCATTATCTTTGGGATTGCCGCCCCGGATGCTTTGTTAGGGTTTGGGTTTGGCGGTACGCTCTTGGCTTTGTTTATGCGCGTGGGCGGTGGTATTTACACAAAAGCCGCTGACGTGGGGGCTGACCTCGTCGGTAAAGTAGAGGCCGGCATTCCGGAAGATGACCCACGCAACCCGGCTGTAGTAGCCGATTTGGTAGGCGACAACGTAGGCGATTGTGCCGGTATGGCCGCTGATATTTTTGAATCGTACGAAGTAACCATTGTATCCGGTTTAATCCTAGGGATTGGGCTGTGGCGTTTAACCGGCCATCACGAGTGGATTGTCTATCCGCTTTTAGTGCGTGGAATTGGCGTGCTCTGTTCCATCATTGGTACGTATGCGGTGAAAGATTCTAAACGCTCCGCCGGCAATGCCATGAAAGCTATTTTCAAAGGATATTCTATTTCCGCGGCTATTTCCGTGCTTATTTTCGGCGTATTGGCCTACTACTATATGAGTAGCGTACCTGGCGGTTGGTGGCGTCCGTTTGCCGCTACCACCATTGGGATTGCGCTAGCCATTTGTATTGACCGTTTGACCGAATATTTTACGGGAACGGAAAACAAACCCGTGCAGGAAGTTAAAAAATCTACGGCCACCGGTTCAGCAACTACTATTTTGTCCGGCATTGCGGTGGGATTTGAATCCGCCGTATGGACCACTTTGGTAATTGCGGCTTCCATCTTCTGCTCCGTAGTGATTTTCGGCACGATTGATGGACTTTCGCCCGTAGAAAAATTCAACTTCATTCTCTATGGTGTAGCAATGACGGGTATCGGTATGCTCACGCTTACGGGTAACAACGTAGCCATGGATTCCTTTGGCCCCATTGCTGACAATGCCAACGGCATTGGCGAAATGGCCTGGCACGGGCAAGACGATGCCGAAACAAAAAAAGCCCGCCAAATCATGGCAGATTTGGATGGTGTAGGCAATACCACCAAAGCCATCACCAAAGGGGTGGCTATTGGTTCCGCGGTCATTGCGGCCGTGTCCTTGTTTGCCTCCTACATGGTGGATGTAAGCAACGTACAACAACTTTTAAATGAAGCTTGGGCGGCGGCCGGCAAAGAACAGGCCCTTACGCTACTAAGTGAAGTAGGTATTGTAGTGTCCAACCCGGTGGTGTTTGTCGGCATGCTCATTGGTGGAGCACTACCATGGTTGTTCTCCTCGTTTGCTATTAATGCTGTCAGCCGCGCAGCTGCCTTAATCGTACAAGAAGTACGCCGACAATTTAAAGGAGGCGTATTGGAAGGGAAAGCCAAGCCGGATTATACCCGCGCTGTAGGTATTTCCACCATTGCAGCCCAAAAAGAATTGGTTATTTTGGCCTTACTGGGGATTATTTCCCCTGTAGTAGTAGGGCTGACATTTGGCGTGGAAGCACTAGGCGGTTTCTTAGCCGGCATTATTGTTTCCGGCCAATTGCTGGCTGTGTTTATGTCTAATGCGGGCGGCGCCTGGGACAATGCTAAAAAAGTAGTGGAAGACGAACCTGCCGACATTGCAGCCAACACAGGCAAAGGATCCGAACGTCACAAAGCCAGTGTGGTGGGTGACACCGTAGGCGATCCGTTGAAAGATACGGCCGGCCCGGCGGTCAACCCGCTTATTAAAGTAGTCAATATGGTAGCGGTCATTGTAGCTCCGATTATCGTCAACTATCACAATGATTTTACCCCGCTTGGCAAAATTGGCTGGGTAGTAGTCATTGTGTTATTGGCTATTCTTTCTTGGGCAATTTTAACAAGCAAAAAACCCGCACAAGATGTAACCAAATAAGTAACTTGTTCTTTCAAAGGTCCCCGTGTTAAACCGGGGGCCTTTTTATTTGCCAAATGCCTTTCTTTTTGTTTCGCAAAATGCTACGCTAGGGGAAAAGGGACATTTCCCCGGAGGTGCGACAATGCGCATGATTGATGTAATTATTAAAAAAAGAAATGGCAAAACACTCACCCAGGAAGAATTTGATTTTGTATCACAAGGAGCGGCCAAAGGCACCTTGCCCGATTACCAGTTATCCGCATTTTTAATGGCGTGCTTTTTGCATCCGCTGACCGATGCCGAAACCGTTATGCTTACCAAAGCAATGGCTCATTCCGGGGGCCGGCTCGATTTTTCAAAAACACAATTACCCAAAGTAGATAAACATTCTACCGGTGGTGTGGGGGACGGAATTTCGTTAGCATTAGCCCCTTTGGTTGCTTGTGGCGGGGTGGCTGTGCCCATGATGTCCGGCCGAGGGCTGGGGCATACCGGTGGAACATTGGATAAATTAGAATCCATGCAAAATTTTGAGGTACGCGTGCCGGTCAATTTAATTTACCGCCAAATCAAAAAATTGAATGTGTGTATGTTTGGCCAAACTCAAGATTTGGCCCCGGCGGACCGCAAACTCTATTCCTTGCGCGATGCCACCGGCACGGTGGAATCCCGCCCGCTAATCGTGGCAAGTATTTTGTCTAAAAAATATGCAGAAGGTGTGGACAGCTTGCTTATGGATGTAAAGTACGGCTCCGGCGCTTTTATGCAAAAATTGGAAGATAGCCGCAAATTAGCCCGCGCGTTGGTATCCACTGCTAAAAAATTAGGGCTTCACTGCCGTGCTTTAATTACATATATGGACCAACCGTTAGGCCGCGCTATCGGTAATGCCAACGAAATGCACCAAACCATTGAAATTTTAAAAGGGAATAAAGACTTGGCTCCCGATTTTTATGAATTACTGTTGGAAGAAGCTTCGCATATGCTGGTAATTAGCGGCGCACAAAAAGATTTAACAAAAGCACGCAAGCTTATGGAAGAAAAAATTGAAAACGGAGAAGCGTTGGCTAAATTGCGCCAAATGATTAAATGGCAAGGCGCGTCCCCTGCGGCTGTTGATAATCCCGAAGTTTACTTCAAAACAGCCCCGCTTACGGCTGTCTTTCAAGCCACCCATACAGGATACGTGGCGCACATTGATGCCAAAACAGCCGGCGTAGCCGCCGTATTATTGGGGGCCGGGCGAAATACCATGGAAGACAAAATTGATTATGGCGCCGGCATCTGGCTGGAAAGAAAAGCCGGAGACGCTGTACGCAAAGGGGATACCATTGCTATTATGCACGCTTCGGACAAGAAACGCTTGGCAGAAGGACTTGCCCTGTTTGCAAAAGCGGTTAAAATAACTAAACAAAAACCCGCACCGTACAAAATTATTAAAGAAATTATTAAATAGTTGCACAGCGACGCCCGAGCAGAATTTATTATAATATACGTATGGCAAAACAACCGGATATTATAGTGGCCAAATCAGCTGGATTCTGCCCGGGCGTCAAACACGCTATTGACCAAGTATTAGCGTTGGAAGCATCCGGCAAAAAACCTGTTTATACCTTGGGCCCGCTTATTCACAATAAGCAAGTTACCCAGATGTTGGAAAAAAAGCAAATTTTCACTATCGAAACTCCCACCCAAGCGGAAGATAAGAACGGGGTACTGGTTATCCGTGCCCACGGCATTACTCCCGATTTTCAAAAGGAAATTGAGTCTTATGGCATGCCGGTAGTAGATGCCACTTGCCCTTTGGTAAAACATGCCCAAAACATTATTGCTAAATTTGCCGCACAGAATTATCACACCGTGATTGTAGGGGAGGCAACACATGCCGAAGTCATTGGCCTGATGGGATACACGCAAGGGCGATGCCATGTGGTATCTTCGCTCAAAGAAGCCCAAGCACTTCCTCATTTTGACAAAGTAAACGTAGTTTCCCAAACTACCCAAAAGGAAAGTGTTTTCTATGAAATTGCCCAAGAGATAGAAAAACACGCCGACGAATGCCGTGTCTCTAACACAATCTGTCAGCCGACCAAGGACCGACAAAAAGAGACCATGGAAGAAGCCAAAAATGCGGATTTCGTAATTGTCGTTGGCGGGAAACACAGCGCCAATACTGCCCGTTTAGCATTATTGTGCCAAGGGTTATGCCCTCATGTTCAGCATGTAGAAACAGAAGCTGAATTAGACGAAAAGCTGGTAACTTCTGCCAAAAAGATTTTTATTACGGCCGGGGCATCCACCCCAAGCTGGGTAATTGATAATGTAGTCTGCCGTGTAAGAAATTTACGCACGACTTTATCACCACACAGCCAAGGCATCCAAAACAGGAGAGACAAATGACCATTAAACGGATTGGAATTTTAACAGCCGGGGGCGATTGTCCCGGCTTAAACGCAGTGGTACGCGCGGTAAGCAAAAACGCACTGGGCCAAGGGATTGAAGTATATGGAATCCGCAACGGGTTTGATGGACTCGTACGTAATGATATCTTCAAAATTACTAACGAAACTGTTTCCGGCATTCTTACCTTAGGAGGGACCATTTTAGGTACCAGCAACATTGCCAATCCCTTTAAATACACGCTCTCCCCATTTGGCTCTGTTGAAAAACCTACCGATGTTTCTTCCATTGCTTTGCATAATTTTAAAGAGCACGCGCTTGATGCCCTCATAACCGTGGGTGGGGACGGGACGCTTCACATGTCCCAGCAATTTGTAGAACTGGGGCTGCCCATTGTTGCTGTTCCAAAAACCATTGATAACGACCTAAACGCCACCGACCAAACTTTCGGGTTTGATTCAGCCCTACACATTGCTACAGAAGCCATTGACCGCTTGCACACCACAGCACAATCACATCACCGGGTGATGATTGTAGAAACGATGGGCCGTTATGCGGGGTGGATTGCCTTGCGTTCTGCCTTAGCAGGCGGAGGAGATATTGTCCTAATTCCGGAAATTCCTTACAACGATGATGTAATCGTGGAATACATCTTAAACAGAAAACGAAAAGGAAAAATTTTTAGTATTGTGGTTGCGGCGGAAGGGGCCAAAAATGAACAGGGCGAACGCGCCATTGCCCGCACTGTAGCCGGTAGTACCGATGCCATTCGGTTGGGCGGCATTGCTTATAGACTTAGTGATATGATTGAGAAACGTACCGGTATTGAATCGCGGGCTTGCGTATTAGGCCATACGCAACGCGGAGGATGCCCTACTGCGTTTGACCGCTGGCTTTCTACCTTATACGGAGCCAAAGCGTTAGATATGGTACTGGAAAGAAAATTTGGCTATATGGCCTCTTTCAAAAATTTCGGCATCACCGAAGTGAAAATTTCCGACGCAATTGCCAATTTAAAATTGGTTGACCCTCACGGAAAAGAGGTAAAAGCCGCATTAGAAGTGGGAATGAGCTTCGGTTCTGCCAAAATCGGCTAGGAGGATGTATGCAAGATAACCAAGATATCATATATGGAATTCACCCTGTTTTAGAAGCACTCAAAAGCAAAAAGCGCAATGTAACCCAGCTTTACGTATCCGACAGCAAAGCCGGACACCGCACCGTAGAAGAAATCATCCGTTTAGCCAAGCGGTCTAATGTTCGCATCGATCGCATTGAAAATAAAGTTTTGGACCGTTTAACAGGCAATGCCAATCACCAAGGTATCATGGCCAAAGTGCAACCTATTAAACTGATGAAACTTTCTACCGCCATCTATGAAGCCGAGGACAAGAAGGATGAATTATGGTTAGCCATTGATGAAATGACAGACCCACAAAATTTAGGAGCAATCATTCGCAGTGCGGCTTGTTTGGGCTTCTCTACGATTATCTTGCCAAACCGGCGCACTGTAGGCATCACACCGGCCGTGTACAAAGTAGCTTGCGGCGCGATTGAAAACGTCAACTTGGTAGAGGTTGCCAACTTGTCCGCTGCGATTACAGATCTGAAAGAAGAAGGATTTTGGATATACGGCGCCGATATGGCCGGCAAACCGCTGCACAAAGTACAATACAACAGCCCGGCTGTGCTGGTAATTGGTTCGGAAGGATTTGGTATTCGAGAGAAAACCGCCGAAAATTGCGATGAAATCATCTCCATTCCGCAAAAACAGCTGGGCAATGTGGACAGCTTAAACGCTTCCGCAGCTGCCAGTATTATCATGTACGATATGATGGCTAAAATCAAATTGAAATAACCATTCTGTCCCATCAAAAAGGCCTAAAACAAAATTGTTTTAGGCCTTTTTTACAGAACTCAACTTTATAAATACATTTCAAATTTGTCGAGTTGCTTACCTGTATCACTATATACAGTCAACGTCAATTTTCGGTCCACAATCTTGCCTACGGCATAATGACGCGCAGATACAAACCGGGCTGTATAAGGTAACGAGGTAAAACGTTTCCCGGGTGTCAACGCGGCCGTTCCCAACGTTACGTAGGTAACTCCGCGTTTGTGAATTTCATTATTACGCAGTGGGAAAGTACGCTCATAATCTGCATCCCCCCCTTGCAATACCAGATCAACACCATACGTTTCAAAAATTTTCACCCACGCATCTGCCACTTCTTGGCTGGGTCCTACGGCCCCGGTGGCATACGCCGGCGCATTCATTACCACAATCTTCCATTTATCTCCGGCAGAAGAAAGCGTTGTTTTGAGCCATTTGGTTTGTGCGGATTCTTCGTTGATTTCGGGCGCCCATTTAGCCCCGTTTACTACGTTATTATCCAGCACAATAAACCGGGCATTAGCCGTATCAAAAGAATAATATTTAGGTGTAGCCGTACTCCACGTCATATCGTGATAGCGCGTGTAGTTGTTATATAAGAAAGATTTGCTATCCGGGTTTGCCCGGTCCGGACCATATTCATTGGGGCCCAACGCAACAAACAGCGGCGTATTTTGAAGCACCGGCTCAAAGGGCACAAAAAATTCATGGTCTGCATCGGCATTCAAACCGCTATGGGTTAAATTGCCGGTATGTAGCAAGAAGTCAGCTTGTTCACGTGCCATCAAACGAGAAATACTCGCGCGGGCCTCTGCGGAGGAGTCTTCTTCCCCTGCTTCAGCGGGCAATGCCCCCGTATTCCCTAATGCAAGAAACGTAACCACTTTGCGCTCGGGTGAAAACAACGTACGGAAGTTGCCGTCTAACGGCTGTTCCGTACCGCTTTGGGCCGTGTTTCCAACGTGCAAGTGGTAGCAATAATCCTGATTTGGAACCAAGCCATATAAAACCACTTTATGATTGTAAGCGGCCGGGGTCAATGTCATTATTTGGTTGCAACGCGGCGTTGGGCCGTATTCCAACCAAGTAGGCACTGCGGCGCCTGTCTGCCAACGCAAAGTAATAGATGTTTGCGTCGGATTTTCGATATAAGGGCCCCGTACAATTTGTGCCCCATAGGCCGCGGCGGCGGCGCAACAAATCAGTAATAAACAAATTATTTTCTTCACCTTTTTATTTTACCAAAATACAGCCCATCCGTTGTTTATAAAAATTCTTCCGTAATCGCTCCAAATTTTGTTTAATGAACGTATATGAAAAAATTTTTATTCATTTTAGCGATTCTGGGCCTGTTGCCCGTTGCTGTTTCCGCCAATGGAATTACCGGTTCTGCCGAATACATTGGCTCCAGTGAATTTAATCAAGTAAAAGCCCAAGCGTTGTGGACCCCCTCTTTAAACTGGTCCATAGGATTGGAAGGGAAATGGGATAAGGAAGACGCCTTTGAGGACCCTATTTACGCGGCCAAACTCCCGCTTATTTTTCAAAATGATCTCTTTTCGTTTCATCTCACTCCGTTCTACTACTTTAAAAACAAAAGCGACAAGAAAGAGTACAATGCGTTTGGCGTTTCCAGCAAGTTAATTTTTATGTTGGAAGACGATTCACTCAATGAATTGTATTCTCATGCCTATTTGGGGGCTGCATTCGCACGGCAAGAAGGCACCCTTTGGAAAGAAGGGCAAGATCCGTCGGATCAATACTATTCCCAAGCGGCCTACACGTTGGGATTACACAAAAATTTCTTTCGGGCATTTAGCTTTGAAGTGATCGGCACCGGATTCCAATATCCCGACGGCATCAAGGGTGTACAACAATGGCGCGGTATTTTGGACCAACAAGATTTGGTCTTTTTGCAGAGCTACGATATTGTGCATGAATTACCTAAATATACCGTTGGCACACGCTTAACTCGTCTTTGGACGGACCGCCAAGCCACTCTTTATGTGAGTTACCGTTTTGGAGAATTTTACACCGCTGATCCGGAACACTCGTTTGTATTGGGCAATTCTTTTGTAATTGCAGACCGTGTACAATGCGACCTGGCGTACAACCACTTACGCACTGTTCACAACGATAACAAACGCGATGTTTTCCGTGTATTGCTAAAAGCAATGTTCTAATATATATGACGGATAAATCCATCCTTTCAGCCAAAGAGCTGACGCTTATTTCGCATAAGTTACGCACCCCGTTATCCATCATCAATGGATATTCCGAGGCCGTGTTGTCGCAAGCAGATAAGGAAAATTTTTCTCCCTTTACTTCCAAAGCGCTGGAAGAGATCAATAAACAGGGCAACCGAATGTCTATTTTGGTGGATAAGTTAATGGCGTTTAATCAGGTATTTGCCACCAACGAAGCCCAAGTGGAAAAACAACCTATTGAGCTGAAAAATTTAATTAAATCTTGTGCTCCCCGGGCTATTGACCGCGCCGGCGAGACAACCCCCATCAAGAAAGCAAACGGCACCAAGTACGGCACGTTTGTAGAAATTGATTGTGCCAATCAACTTTCGCTACTGGCCAACCCCGATATGGTGCGTTTAGCTGTTGAAGAATTATTGGAAAACGCCATCAAATTTAATAACAAATTAGAAAAAATCATTAAGGTTCAAGTGGCCAATCACGGAGACAGTATTTCCATTTCCGTGCGGGATTACGGCGTGGGCATACGCCCGCAAGATGTATCTTTGATTTTTGAACCTTTCTATCAAGTAGATGATTATTTCACCGGTCAAGTAAACGGTTGGGGACTTGGCTTACCCATGGTACAGCGTATATTAAATTTGCATAAAGGATCTATCAGCGTTGTGTCTGATCGCGGTCTTGGGTCTATCTTTACGCTTTCATTTCCACTATGACTCCCGAAGAATTAATTGAAAAAACAACCGTACAATGTGATTCGTTGCGTACTTTCGTGCAACAGCAGACCACCTTGCTTGCAGATTTTGACCGCCGTTTGGGGCAAATTCTTCAACAACTACGCAAAAATATAGAAGTTCGCGATACTGATTTTGCCGACAGCTTTAATCAATTTGCACAAGATTTGCGTGATACGCTCAACAAAAGGGAACCGGTTTGGACAGAACTGCGCGGGCAAATTCGTCAAGTTCCCAGCAAACAATGGACGGCGGACCTTTCTCTGTCAGCCAAAGGGTTAAATATCCGCGCTAAAACATTAAGCCGTGCGTGTGATGAATTTGAAACCGAATATGATCAATTTTGCAAAAATTATAAAAGTTTTACGGCAGCCAAACTCAATGTATGGCTGTTGACATCCTGCCAAACCGATATTGCCAACCTAACCGGCAAAATTGTGTTCTTGGCGCGGGAAATTTCCCGCAAGACCGATTCATACCGGAGTTCTTATGCAAAATAAACCCCTGTATTATTTCTCCAAGACAAGCACCGTTTGCCTTATCATCATTGCAGCCGGAATTGTAGCTGCTTTTTTGGTCTATACAAAAGCCCTCATGATTCCACTTATCATCTCCATTTTCTTATATACCATTTTGGCTCAAATGACCTTATTTTTGCGGCATAAATTTTCCTTTCCCAAATGGCTGGCCCTCGCCGCAGCGATACTGCTTTTTATTGCATTTTTTGCGTTTATTGTATGTTTTACCATGAACTCTTTGGAAGATTTTTTCAAGGGGTCCGAATTATATCGACAGAATCTAATTGCCACCATATCGGACCTTCTAAACCGCTTGCAGGAGCATGGGATTACCATTGATAAAAATTTGATTGAAGGATATTTAAGGGAACTGCCCGTCTTTAACTGGGTGCGCAACGTAGGAGGAAAATTGTTTGGCCTTTTCTCAAACTTTACGTTGATTATTTTATTTATGACCTTTTTCCTCTTTGGCAGCAAAAAAACCCCGCCCATTACTAATCCCGCTATCAAAGAAATGCTGGCTAATGTTTCTGTTTACCTGTCTGTAAAATTAATGGCATCGATTGTAACCGGGGTATTAGTGGCCATTGTGCTATTTGGGTTCCATGTTAAATTAGCCGCTGTATTTGCGCTGTTTGCGTTCTTGCTTAATTTCATCCCCAGTGTGGGTTCTATTACAGCCGTGTTACTCCCAATTCCCATATTATTTTTGCAATTTGGCATGGGCCCCCATTTTTGGATTATCATGGGATTGTTAAGCGCCATTGAATTTGTGATAGGCAACCTGGTAGAGCCGCGATTTTTGGGAGAAGGCATGGATTTACATCCGGCGGCAGTGGTGGCTTCCCTTATTTTTTGGACGCTGTTGTGGGGTGCCCCGGGGGCCTTCCTGTCTGTGCCGATTACCGGTTCCATCAAAATTGTTCTTAGCAAAATTAAACTGACACATCCCGTTGCCGAATTTTTGGCCGGGAGATTACCTAACTAATTTCTTAAACATAAAAAAACCGCTTGGAATCACCAAGCGGGTTTTTTTAAATTATCTTATTACTGGGCTGTTTGTTGCGAACGCACCTTTTCGAACAAATTATCTACCGTGGCACGTTGCAAGAATGCTTCCCATTCAGCTGGGGTCAATTCAAAATCGTCCATTACAATGTACGAAATTTCTTTGGCTGCATTTTTGCTATCTTTATGCTTGGCCATGTATTCGTTTTCCAACTCCACATAACGGCTGGCAATGGCATAATCGATATCGGCCTGTGTAAACGTCTTTTCCGTAGGGCGTGCCGCCGCGGTGGATTGGTCCTGCAACGCAGAGTTTGTATCTGTTACAGCAGGGACGGCTGGTTCCGCAGCCGGTTGTGACGTGGAAGATGGCGTTGTAACCACAGGAGCCGGCACTTGTGTAGGTTCTTGCGCAGCTGAGGACGGCTTGGACTGCGGCGCCGTAAGGGGTTGATCCCCTTGGGGAGTCAATAACTCGCTATGTGCTTTTCCTTCATTGGGATCAAAAGTAGGCAATTGCTCTGTTGTATTTACAACTCGACCATTTATTAAATTAGAACAAGCAGAGGGATTTACAATAAAAAATACACTTAACACGATACACACTAAAACAGCAGCTTTTACTAGGATTTTAATCATACAATCTCCTTTTCTATAGCATACAATATTTGTAGCTTATTGGGCAGTAGGTTTTTTAGAGGCGTTTTTGCCCCCCTGCAGTTGATGTACACTTTGTTGGAACTGGGGATTTTGAAAAATTTCATTTAAAACTTCCGCAAAATTTACGTCTTTGCTGTGGTCTTCCACCACTCGTCGGATTTCGGGATTTTTTTGTAAAATTTGTTCCAGGTTTTTTGTGCTTAAATCAACCAAATCTTTCACTTCTCCATTCGATGCTTCTTGTAAATCGTCATTAAATTTAGCAAGCGCGGGCTCATTTTGGAAATCTTGTACAATAGAAACAATGGTATCCTGCGCCTGCTTGGTTTGTTGCTCCGGGGTAAGAGGCGTATCTTCTAAATAAATCTCTGGATATGGGCGACGATACTTTACCGGGTTTTGCATTAATTCTGCTTCCGGGGCTGCCATAGAAACCGGCACTTGCTGAAACGTAAACGGTTCTCCATCATTTTGGGCTGCTATCTCTTGCTCTTCCACCCGTTGGCTATGCCACTGATGCAAACGGACCGCACCCATATATACAAGTGCGGTCACAATTACTCCCATTAAAAAATAGCTGGTCTTAGACATACTATTATTTTACATCAATAACTTCGATATCAAACACCAAAACGGAATTTGGAGGGATCGGCCCTACGGGGCGATTGCCATAGGCCGTATTAGCCGGGCAAACGACCTGGGCACGGGCCCCCGGTTTCATCTGTTGCAGCGCTTTGGTCCAACAGGGGATTACGTCCGTCAAACGCGTGGTAAACGGTTGGTTGCGCTCACGCGAACTATCAAATTTTGTTCCGTCGATCAAAGTGCCGGTATAGTGAACTGTGGCAGTCTCGTCAGCTTTGGGGGCTTTTCCTTTCCCCGGGCGAGAGAGCTTCATCATGGCTCCATTATCCAACACTTTGACTCCCTTTTCCTTTTGGAAGTCGGTTAAATATTCTTGTTGTTTTGCTTCGCGCCGTTGGGAAATAATACGGGCATCATCTTGGTATTTTTGAAGAATCTGCGGTTTGTATTCTTCAATATTGGTTTGAGAAGTTTTATTTAGCAAGCTATCTCTCATCCCTTGCGAAACAGCTTTATAATCATTCTCGTTATCCAATACCAACTGGCGCTTCAAATTGTCCCCTAGTAAAAACCCTAACGAGTACAACATTTTATTGCGTTCCGCCGGATCAGCCGCCGTTGGAGCTTGCGCTTCCTGCGCAACAGCCAACACAGGCAATAACAAACAAATTATGACAGCAATTTTTTTCATAAAGACTCCTATTTCGATTTTAAGTAATTTTCTAAACGCAAGGCAATTTGCTGGGCAACTTGCTCGCCAACTGCTTGCATACTGCGGCGCACGGAATCTTCCAAGCGGGCAGTTCCTGCGCGTTCGTGCACGCTAAAGCTGGAAAAACTTACTTGCCGTTCTGTGTCAATTAATTGCACGGAAGCGCCGCTTGCGCACCAAATTAGTCCATTTATTCTTTGAGAAGTATAATTATCCACCTCCGTATCAATTTGTACGGAAATAGTTTGATCCGGGTCGTCTGCTTCAACCACACCTAACCCCATTTTATTCAGTGAGTCATAAACACAAGAACGCAACACTCCGCTTTCCACCCCTTCTACGGAAACGCCCACCAACACAGCTGCCATTTTTTCTTTAAAAATATTTTTATAAGGGGCAAATGTCTGTGGCATATAGCTGGAATGATCCTCCTGTAAAAATTGATACACATCATCCAACGCGCCGCGGCGTTCAATAATGGGCTGCATCTTATACGCAACTTTTAAATCCGCCAACGGGTCTGCCGGGGTAGAAAATTGCTGGGCCAATCCTGTTAACTGAGCATCCGCCTGATTAAGTAACGGGGTCAAAATAGCATTTGCTTTTGCACGCGGAAGTACAGCCAATGCATAATAATGTTTGGCAGCCGCATCAGTATCACGCCATGTTTTTTCAATATTTGCATTTGCCACCAAGTCATTTAATACGTCCTGTGCGGCGGCCGGCGTTTGTTCTTGCAAATTTTTCTGCAAATTTGCCAGGGCCTGTGCTGAAGCATCCTTTTTGCTAGATCCTTCGCCAGAGACCACATAATACTTCGTTGCATCATATTTGGATGCTTGGTAACTGACCGTATTTTTATTCAGCCCGCCACATGCCACTAAAGCAAGCGCGAGCGTAAGCATTGCTATTTGTTTCATACACACCTCTTAATATGCGCTACGGTAGTGTAAGAAAACTCTTCCACCCCGCGGCACTTGGATATTTTCAAAAGTATAAGTCCCGGATACATTTCCGGTTCTGTCTTGCAACAAAAGTTGGATATTGTGTACCCCCGGCTGAACAAAGGCCCTCGTCATATATACTGATGCCGGTAGCGTAAACCACTGCCGGGTATCGGCTTTTTCAACAGCCGCGCCAAACACATCCACTACCATCTCTGCCAGCCAACCGACCGAATCGTCCTTGTCTGATCTTTCCAATGCGTGGCGTGCTTGCACAGCAGCAATACGACGCAATACGGCCCGCGTTGCCACCCGGAACCAAATGCCCGGCAATTTTTCTTCCAAGTCTTGTGCAATTAATTCATTTAAATAGCTCATCGGCTGCATGGGATAGCGTTGCCCGTCAATCTGGGCCGTAGAAGAAATGATTTGATACGGTTGTGCCTCTAACACAGGGTAAGCCACCGTAACGGCTGATCCTTCCAATCCGGCAACAATGGCATTTTGTACCTGCGGCGAAACCGGGCCTCCATCCTCCACCGGAGAATTAGCATACGATAAAATCCGATTCCAGGCCAATTGAATCGTTTGGCTTTTTTTCAGGGGAATTTGCCCCATACTATGTATTAAAATTACTTCTCCGTATTGCTCGGCATGTGCGGGCACGGTAAATTGGGGCACCCGCCAGCCGCGGGCACGGTAGGCATTGAGCGAATTTTGGCGAGCAATACGCGCATCGGATATTTCCCCGATAGATTCAAAAATCAAACTGGCTACATATTGGACAAAGGGATCGTCATTATATCCCTTCTTTTTATCGCCACGCAAATGATCTAAAAAGAAAACGGCCTTTCTCGCTTCCACACCCGCCGACATTAAATCATTTTGCCGCAGGAAGTTCATTGCACGGTAAAAGAAAGTTAAAGCCGTTTCATAATTAGCCGCATAATATGGGGTGACCAAATCGTTAACCAATAAGCGTGAGGCCGATGCGGAAATACTTTTAGTATAGGAATCGGTAATGTGTTGTTGGGCATCGGCCAACAAGGCATCACTTGGAGCGTATTGGCCGGCATCATGCAACAGGGATGCCTTGTCTAATTCATACAACAAAGCGTCTTTCTTACCGTACATTTGTTTTTTCTTGCTTTCTATGAGTTCGGCCGCACGGTCGAATTTCCCCTGAGCGGCCAAATCATTAACTTCATATTTATAGCGCAAAGAAGGCGCTCCGCAGGCGGAGCATACAAGCACCCCACACATCACTAAAAGCGCCTTCTTCATATAATTAGAATGATACTTTGCTGTGTTTTACGTACTTCTTAATTTGTTTTTGTCCGTTCCAAACGATCTGGTTGGTTTCAATGTTAATTAGCTTTAGGTTTGTTTGATAGAAAACCACCGCTTTGCTGCCGGCCTGGTCGACAACGGAGCTAAGCACCCCACTGAGCATGAAATCGGCTCCTATTTCCCGGCCGAAAGCTTTGCGGGTCTCCTCGCTGGCAAATTCATCTTGTTCCAAACGTTCTGTGCGCACTTCTCCGCGCTCATCTTTAGAGGCCACAAAATTTACTTTGCCCGAATTAATAAG
>JBGUMP010000020.1:0-11928 GCA_045116875.1 Elusimicrobiaceae bacterium
GATTGTTATTCCTTATACCCCACGTCCGGTACAGCGGCAAATTCATGCGGCATTGGAAACGCATCGGTTTAGCGTGCTTGTTACTCATCGCCAATTAGGTAAGACGGTTTGTGCGGTCAATCATTTGATTAAAATGGCAGTGAATAATCCGGATAAATATCCGCGCTATTTTTATGTGGCGCCCTTTTTAAAACAAGCCAAATTAATTGCGTGGGATTACTTGAAACGTTTTACCCGGGCTATTCCGCAGGTGCATGTGTTGGAAGCCGAGCTGTGTGTCCAGTTACCCAATGGGGCGCGCATTTGGGTGTGCGGGGCCGATAATCCCGATGCGTTGCGTGGCACATATGCCGACGGTGTTGTGTTGGATGAGTATGCACAAATAAAACCGGATGTGTTTGTAGAAATTATTCAGCCAATGTTATTGTCTCGGAGGGGATGGACTGTTTTTATGGGAACTCCTAAGGGACAAAATGCTTTTTATGAGTTGTTTCAGCAAGCGCAAAAAAATGCACAGCGTGAACCGGATGTCTGGTGGGTGGGAGTTTTTCGGGCGGATGAATCGGGGGTGATTTCTTCCCAAGAATTGACCCGCCTGCAAGCAGATACGCCCGAATTGATTTTTAGGCAAGAATATTTGTGTGATTTTGCGGCCAGCGCGGAAAATGTGCTGATTCCTATTGATGTGGTGTTGCGCGCTTGCCAACGTGAATTTATAGCGGATGCGTGGCGCGGGGCAGCAAAAATTATGGGGGTGGACCCGGCGCGTTTTGGAACGGATCGCAGCGTAATTTTTTGCCGCCAGGGGGTGCGTGCTTATGCGCCACTTGTATTTCATAAAGTGGATAATATGACGTTGGCTTCCCGTGTTGCGCAGGAAATAGAACGCTTCCGGCCGGATGCTGTGTTTATAGACGCAGGATGTGGCGGAGGTGTAATTGATCGGTTGCATCAACTGGGGTATACACACGTGATGGAAGTGCCCTTTGGCGCCAGTGCGTTACGTCCGGGCCAATACGTAAACAAGCGTGCAGAAATGTGGAGTGACATGGCACGGTGGATCAAGCGAGAGGGAATATTGCCGGACTTGCCCGAGCTAAAAGCGGACTTGTGCCAAGTGTGTTATGACTACGATGCATCGGGAAGAATGCGTTTGGAAAGTAAAGAGAAACTGAAAGAACGTACGGGCAAGAGCCCGGACCTGGCAGATGCCTTGGCCCTTACTTTCGCGGCTCCTGTGCGGGCCGGGGGATATAATCGTTACGGCCCAGAATTTGCCACGTGCGAGTATGATGTAATCTAAAAAAATAGGTCCAAAATAGGTCCTTTTATATATTGACTTTGCTTGCAAAACTTGCTATATTAAGACTATAATAACATTTCTAATAACGCGCCTACCTTCACAGCACTATTTGCGTTAGTTATTATAAAAACAAAAACCCCGCCTAAAATTGGCAGGGTAAAAATAAAAACAACTTTGGGTTATAACTTACTAAACATAACGGTCGCCATTACAAATACTAACAGGGCTGTTAATAGGTAAGACACAATTCGCGCCGAGCGTTTGCTGCGCTTGGGGAAGATGGCCCGCGTGATTAAATAAAATCCCGGAATGGCCATTAAAATTACAAAAATAAAAATCAAAATTAAACCGGTCATATCTACCTCCGTGAAGATATGATAGTAAATTTTGCACATTTGTGCATAAAAGGAAACTGTATGACAAAACAAGAAATAAAAAAATATTGGGCGCAGTTTCAAGCGCTAAAACGGGCTCGTGCTCCGTGGGTTCGTACCTGGAAACAGCTTTCCACGTACTTGGCCCCTACTCGTGGCCTGTTTGCCGGGGAAACCCCTAATTCGGGGCGCCCCATCGATCACCAAGTATTGCTGGATAGTTCCTGTTCATTCGGCGTAAGTGTATTAGGGGCCGGCCTGATGAGTGGACTTACCAGCCCTGCCAGGCGTTGGTTTGATTTAACACTTTCCCCCGGATTTCTCAATAAAATCCCTGGTGTGCAAGCGTGGCTTAGTGACGTGCAAAAAACTGTGGAACAAACCCTAGCTAAAAGCAATCTGTATTGCGTACTTCAAAACTTGTACGAAGAGTTGGCGGTGTTTGGTACGGCCGCTTTTCTGGTTGAAGAAAATATGCGCGGGGGTATTTATTGCCGTCCTTTTACCATCGGTGAATATGTGTTGGATGTAGATGATAAGGGCCAGGTAAATACATTTGGGTATGAAAGTTTTATGACGGCCGCGCAATTGGCCAAGGCCTTTGGCAGTAAGGTGCTTCCTCCTGTCGTGCAACAGACATTACAAAAAGAAAATACTGCGATGCGTTTTGCCGTGGAGCATTTTATTTTGCCCAATCCACAGTACCACATGGCGCAAACGGAACTGGCGGATTTTGCGTATTTATCTTTGCACTTTATGGAGGACGGAACATTGTTGCGTCAAAGCGGATACTATGAATTTCCGGTTGTGTGTGCGCGTTGGGAAACCAAAAATCCATCGGAAAGTTATGGACGCGGCCCGGGGTGGAAGTGCTTGGGCGACGTCAAAATGTTGCAAAAAATGCAAAAGACAAAACTAGTTGCGTTAGACAAAAATACAAATCCGCCCGTAATGGTATCTGCCAGTGTACAAGGAGAGGTAAACCTGTTACCGGGGGGAATTACGCGGTGCAATAGCTTAACAGATGCTGCCATTAAGCCCGCCTATCAAGTGCAAGCTGATTTGGCCGCACTAGACAGTGCCATTGAGCACGTGCAACAAACGATTCGTTCTCATTTCTTTGCGGATGTGTTTGTGATGCTGGCTTCGCAAGATACTCCTCACATGACCGCTACGGAAGTTGCCGAGCGCCGTCAAGAAAAGATGATGCTTTTGGGGCCCGTATTTCAGCGCTTAAAAACAGAACTTCTTGATCCGCTGGTTGAGCGTACGTGCCATATTTTATTGCGTCAAGGCGCATTGCCGCCGGCCCCGGCCTATCTGGAAGGATGTGAAATGTACGTGACGTATGTCTCTACCATTGCCCAAGCACAACGTGCCAGCATGTTGGAACCTTTGGCGCAAGGTTTACAGTTAGCCGCGCAACTTGCCCAAGCGGATCCATCGGTGGCAACACAAGTGGATTACAGCCGCGCATTAGCCGATGGGTTTGAAAGTTTGGGATTACAAAATCTACTACAACCGGAGGGGTAAGATGAGCACGCCGAAACTTATAAAACGCAATACAAGTGATTTGCAACAAATCCTTAAAACGGCCGCCGGCCGCCGGGTGTTATGGCGGATTTTACAAGCTTGCCAAATACGGCAACACGGCTTTGTGCCCGCCGACGGATATGCAACTGCCTTTCATTGCGGGCAACGCAGCATTGGGTTATTCTTGCTGGAAGAAATTGAACAAGCCAATGCGGCCGCCTATCAACAAATGCGCAACGAGTACCAAGCGGAACTTACCGCCATACAAAATCAATTAGAACAGGAGTCAACCAATGAAGAATTCAACTGATTTGAACGCTGAATCTGCCACGGCAACCGATGTGCAGATTCCGCAACCGCAAGACCCGTACGCAGCCCTTGTGCTGCCGGAAAATTCCTTGCTTACTGCTGGTAGTGTGGCCGCTTTGAAAGAGCAAGCCGCTTCCTTGCATTTGCCGGCGTCGCTTTTACAAACGTGGCTGGAGCAGGAGGAAATTCGCTTGGAGCAACAAGCTCAGCAGCAAGCCAGCGCCAAGCGCGAACAACAGCAAAACTGGGCACAACAAACCCGGGCTATGTTGGGGGAAAAATGGCAAGAGGAAGTTTCCCACGCGGTGCGTGCCGCGGACCGATTGGGAGGCCCGCAATTGCGCCAATTATTAGAAGAAACGGGGCTGGGCAATCACCCGGCAATGGTTCGTGCCTTTGCACAGGTGGGTAAGCGAATGGCGGAAGATGTTTTTGTAAACGGTGCGGCTGAAACATCGCAAGACAAAACATTTACGCAAGCGTTATACGAAAAACAATAAGGAGAAACTATGTCAATTATTGCAGAAAAAAATTATAACCTCGTGGATTATGCCAAGCAGTTTGACCCGTCCGGTCAAGAACTGGCTATTGCCGAGGTATTAAGCCAATCTAATGAAATTATCGGTGATGCCGTAGTAGCGGAAAGTTCGCTCGATTCCGGTCATGAATATGCCGTGCGCACCGGTATTCCCGAGGGGACGTGGCGTCGTGCCTATCAGGGTATTGAACCGGCTAAAGCCACCACTAAAGTTGTTGTGGAAAGTTACGGTACGCTGTCTGCCTATTCTGTGGTTGATAAATTAGTGGCCGAAAAAGGCGGACATGTGGATGCTATTCGTACGGGGCAATCCCGCGCGATTATTGCGGGGATGTCCTCTTCTATGGCGCACAATTTGATTTACGGAAACTCGGGCGCTACACCGGAACGCTTTACCGGGTTAGCCGCCCGCTATAGTGCTTTGTCGGGTGCGGAGTCCAGCCGCAACGTGATAGATGCCGGAGGTACAACCGACGGACAAAATTCCTCCATCTATTTGGTGGTATGGGACACCGACAAAGTATTCACTTTCTTCCCCAAAGGGTCCAAAGCCGGCATTGAACGGGTGGATTACGGACTGGTCAATCACGTGGATGCAAACGGCAACGAATATCCCGCTTACAAAGAATATTTTGAATGGAAGCTGGGACTTGCCGTACAGGATTGGCGTTATGCCGGGCGCATTTGCAACATTGATGTGACCAATGTGCCATCAGACCTCATTGATAAAATGTGTGATTTGGAAGAAAAAATCCAGAGTTTATCCCTGGGCAAGCCCGTGTGGTACATGAACCGTACCGTCAAAGCGGCGCTTAGAAAGTTAACTACCAACCGTAGCAATATCCAATATACACCGGATCAAATTACGTCCAGACCGTTGATGACGTTTAATGAAATCCCCGTGCATATTTGTGACGCAATCGGTGACAATGAAAACGTGGTAGCTTAACGCCCGCCGGGGCGGGGCACATTACCCGCCCCGGACACCAATTTGAAAAGGAGAAATGATATGTTATTAGACCAAAATATAATGTTTTCCGATGCGCAGGCCTTGCGCGAAACCGGAGCCAGTACCCACACCATAGACTTAACAGCAGGGGGAAATGCCCCTCTTGGGCGATTAGTTGTGCTTGGACATGCGGATGTCGCTTTTGCGGGGGCTACCCAAATCGTATGTGCCTTGCAAACTTGTGACAAAGCGGACTTTTCTAGCGGGGTTTCTACCTTGGTAAGTGCCACGGTAGGGGCCACGGAGTTGGCAGATGTTCAAAAAAATCTATTTGCGTTGGGAATTCCGTCCGGCCTTAAGCGCTATTTGCGCATGTATTATACCGTGACTGGAACCGTTACCGCGGGAGCTATCTCGTGCTGTGTAGTTGATATCGCAGAAAACCGATAAGGTTGTTGGGGCCGCAGTGCCTTTAGTTGCGGCCCCATCTAGGCACGTAAACCCTAAAATAGATGCTTGTAAGACCTATTTTCCCCTCAAAAAGGTACATCCCAGGTTTGAAAAGAATGAAATAAGGGGGATTTTGCGCAAAATAAGGGTTTGGATAGTATTTTTTGCCTTATAAGTCTGTAGTCAAAAAGAAACACACTGACATATTTATAAAAATAATGGAGCCCTTGTACATTTGCTATTCAGCACAACAAATTATTTTTCATAAATAAAATTATATGTAAAAATAAAAACATATAAAATATAAGTACTTTTTAATTTGTACTAAAAAATCTTATTATAAAAATTATTGTATTTTTAAGTTTTTATTAAAATAATTATTTATTTAATTAAAAAAACACTTAAATTATAATAACTTTTAAAATTAAAGGAGAAAATATGTACTCTCAAACAACAATTGCAAATATGGCTTTGGCCTATTTGGGGCAACCGTCCATTACTTCTTTGCGGCAGGATAATGAGCAGGCTCGCTGGCTTTCTCTCTTTTATGAGCCGGTTCGTGAGGAAGTTTTGCGTACGCATGATTGGGCTTTTGCTACGGTAGAAAAGCCGTTGGTGCCTGTAGTGCAAGCAAATGGAACGGGCCTTATTTTGTATAACTACCCGGCCGATGCTTTGTTTATCCGGGCGGTTTATCAGCCGCAACAGCGTTACAACCTTGCCCCATTTTCGGAACGGTTTGAGCCCACGTTGCATAGCCGTGTACTTGCCACCACCCTACCGGATGCTTGGGTACGTTACACGCGCAAGATAACCGATGAAACTCAGTATGACCCGGCCTTTGTAAAATGCTTTGCTTTGGCGCTTGCCTGTGATGCAGCCCTTGCTTTAACGGGAGATGTAAATTTGTCCGCACGTTTGCAGCAAAAATACACCTTGTATTTAGAGGAAGCGCGCCGCACGAATATGGCGGAAGGGCACTTTGTCTGCCCACAAACAGATGCTTTTAGCGAGGTGCGCTGATATATGGTATCCCATCAATTACAAGCTTCGTTTACCGGGGGAGAAGTCAGCCCGTCTCTTTATATGCGTGCAGATGCCGCCAGCTATCATACATGGCTTAAACAAGCTCAAAATATGATTGTGCATCAGCAGGGGGGAATTTCTAACCGGGCCGGTACACAATATGTGGGAAGTGGTAAATCGGGGCAAACACAGTGTCGGTTAATTGCATTCCCCATCACTGCCCAGGAGGGATATGTGTTGGAGTTGGGCAATCAATACATACGATTTTTTATGAAAAACGGTCCAGTATTAGACGGGCAAGGCAATGTGTTGGAACTGTCCACTCCTTATGCGCAAGCGGATCTGTCCGAAATTCGCGTAGCGCAATATAACCAAATGCTGTTTTTGGCACACCGAAAGTATCCGCTGATGCAATTGGTGCGCATTTCTGTAGGCGTTTTCAGGTTACAAGAAGCAGCGCTTCACTATGGACCGTTTATGCCTGCTAATACCGACGAGGAAAAACAATTGCGCCTGTGTGCGCAAACCACTACTGTGCAAAGCGAAGGAGTTGCGGCAAACGTCACATTTTCCCCGGTGAATTATCCCAATTTAATGGTATGGGCTTATTTTAATGGAGACTGTTTTTATGCCGGGGAACGTTACGGTTTATACCTAGATGATATTGCCGATAATTTTAATTTGGCCTATCAAGACCAAGGGCTCCATGCTAGCGCACAGGGGGATATCTTGCGTATTACATCCGCAGTGACTGACGGAGGAAATTGGAACGGCGCTACCTTCGTGTTGGAATACCGCAGCCGTTTTACCGGCGAGGCAGATTATACGTTTACGCAAACGTTATCCGGCGGAGAAAATGCCGGTACGCAAAGTGTTGCCCAGCCCGGCAGATTTATTTTGCAAAGTAATTTTGATTGCTTTACGCCGGGACATGTGGGGGGAATGTTTAATTTAATTCACACGGCAGATGCAAATTATCAAACCGGTACGCTGGGGTATGAAACCGTTGGTCCGGCCATTGCCTCCTGTGGAGATTGGAGTTTGCGCACTACCGGAAATTGGACGGGAAATATTAGCGTAGAAGTTTCATACGATAACCAACAAACGTGGCAAGTGCACAAAACACTCACCCGTACGGAACAAGACGATAATTTCTATTTGACCGGAAATTTGAATGAACCGGAAAACATGCTATACATTCGGTTGCGTTCAGGGCAAAATTCCGGCGACACCGGTTATGAATTGGCATCCGCTGCATTTATTCAACGCGGCGTTGTAAAAGTCATTGGTTATATCTCTGCTCGGCAGGTCATTGTGGAACAAGAGCGTTTGTGTGTCAGTGATACATGGACCAGCAAGTGGGCGGAAGGTTCTTTTAGTCCGGCGGCCGGATATCCGTCTTGCGTATTTATTTATCAAGATCGGTTGGGGTTGGCGGCTACGCAGGCAGAACCTCAAACACTGTGGTTTTCTAAAACGGGGTCTTGGATGGATTTTGGGCGAGCACGTGATACACTACTGAGTACCGATTCCCTATCCGTGCGTTTGGGCAGTACGCAACTAGATGCTATCACGGCGGTGCTTGTGCTGCAGCGTTTGCTGATTTTTACCGTCGGTAGTGAATGGACACTTAGTTGCAATGGAGCGTTGTCGTTAGATACTATGGATCTTGCCAAACAAAGTGAGCGGGGGTCTTATTCCACGGCTCCTATTCTGGTGGGGAACCGTGCTATCTTTGTGCAAGCGCGCGGCGGGGTAATACGGGATTTTGTGTACGATTACGCAACGGCTTCCTATACGGGGGATGACTTAACCTTGCGTGCAAAACATCTGTTTGCCAACCAAGTCATCACGCACCTTGCTTATGCTCAAGAACCGGATAGTTTGTTGTGGTGCTTAAGTGAAAAGGGAAAATTACTTTCCCTCACTTATGTGCCGGAACAGGGAATTTATGCATGGACACATCACCAGACACAAGGAACATTTGTTAGTTTGTGTACCCTGCAGGATGAAGTGTGGGTGGCGGTATTACGTGCCGGAAAATTATGTGTGGAACGGATGGTCAAACGCAGTTGGAAATCTGTAGCGGAAAACGGCGGATTTCTGGATAGCAGTGTGTTGGCGGTTCATTCGCAACCTTCTGCCTACGTGGATGGATTGGCCCATTTGGAAGGGCAAACCGTATGCGCGGTAGCCGACGGAAATGTGTTCCGTAATTTGACCGTTGAAAATGCTTCGCTCCAGCTGCCGCATGCGGCCGGTTGGGTGCAGGTTGGTTTACCGTACGAAGCATTTTTGGAAACACTCCCTGTTTCAAACGGGGTAACTTCGGCTCGTAAACAGCGCTACGTGTCTGCTTGTATCCACGTGTTAGACAGCCGTGGCGGATGGGTAGGAACTGAGCGGGATGCACTGACAGAATTTGTACAGCGCACGCACGAAGCGTACAACGCCGCCGTTTCCTTACAGACAGGCCCGCAAGAAGTGTTGCTGGCCATGCCGCATACGTATCAGCCAGGTGTGTGGGTCATGCAAAAAGATCCGTTACCGCTGACTATTCTGTGCATTGGTGTAAAAAGTGCATAAAAAAAGGGCTTTCGGTATTGCCCGAAAGCCCAATATCAAATCCCTGATTAGTTGAGGGAATGGGCAACTTGGAAACTTTGCATCATTGCTTTGGCTCGTTCTGCCTGTTGGGGGTCATTACCGGCAGAGACAACCGCCACATAATACATGTTATCCGGTTGCACAAAAAAGCCCGTTAACCAAAAGTAGAATTTGCCTTGATTGCTGTATGCTTCCCCATTGACTTGATAAGCGGGTAGCCCATTAATTTCAGTTTGGTTGGAAGAGCTTACTTCAATCCTACGTTGGCTTTCGGCCTGTGTAATTATTTTTTGCAGGTCCGCTAACGGATCATTGCCGTTAACATAGTCTTGGCGTACAATGGCGGCCATTAAAATTTTGTCGGACGGAAATGTTTTTCCCGCCGCATCCTTTTTAAGCGCGTTTGTATCAATACCTAATTTGATGTGAACCGGTTGAAAGGAAATCCATTTGGAAAATTCCATCCCGTCATATACGTCCAAAGAAATAGGATAGGTTTCATCCGTATAGACGCGTTGGCCATATAAGGGAGCAGGGTTTTGTTTCACTTGGGTGATCATTTCCTGAAACGGAGCTACAGCAATTTGGTAGCCCTTGTAAAGGCCCACAGAAACAAGCAGCACACAGCCCAAGGTACAAATGCCTGCGCCGATTAACGGGCCGGCGTTGGTATGCTTTTTAAAGATCAACCATATTAGTTTGAAAAGTAAAAAGAATACCGCAAAAACAAGTGCCAGCATTAACAATGCTAAGAGTATGAGTATTGTCATAGTTATATTATAACTATTTAGGAGGATGTATGATAGAAATAGGAAAAAATTTTCTAAAGGCCGTCGCACAAGCTAGTCAAACGGCCCGTCAACAGAAAACACAAGCCAAAACGTTAGCTCAACAAGCGCAAGAGCAAGCGGATGCTTTGCAACAAGCTTACGAAGAAAAAATGGAATATTTATTCCGCTCTTCCGCTGAGAAAACGCACCTGGCCTACGAAAATGCTCGCAGACAGTTGGCCGTTTTGCAGGCACAACGTGCGGCAAAGTCAATCGCGGGGGATTCGGCCTCGGTAGTTGACGAAAAACAGACCGCCGCTTTGCAACAATCTCTTGCACAACAGCAAACACAACAAAATTTGCAAAACACGGCCGCACAACAAACCCGCATCTTTGAGCAACAGCTCAGTGCCTTGCGCCAGGCTATTAAACGTTTTGGCAAGAAAGCCCATCAAAAACATCGTTTAGGTAGTTTAGGGCAGGCCATCTTATCATTATTTCAATAGGAGGTTTTATGACAGTATCATCACAAATTTGTAAGCGTCGTTATTTAGCCGATGGGCAAAACCGCCGTTGGGCGGTTGATTTCCCATATATGTCGGCATCCCAATTAAAAGTATATTGCACCGATGCGAATGGAAATGAAAATGAGGTAACAGGTGCGTGTGAACTCGACGAGTTAAATCATGAAATTGTGTACCCAACGTTGGCCAGCCAGCAGAGCGCATTACCGGCTGGTTATACGCTGACTATTTTGCGTGCTACCACGCATACGCAATCCTTGCATCTTACTCAACAAGGTGTGCTGGACGCGCAAGCACTGGAACAGGGATTTGATGCGTTAACCTTGCAAGTGCAGGAACTTGCCGAACAAGCACAACGCTGCATTCAATATCCTGTTTCTTCCAATAAAACGTCCGCGGATGCACAGACCTTTTTAACGGATTTAAAAAATGACCAAATTGCTTTGTTTAACCAAACCGCGGAACAGGTGGAAGAAACTACCGCACAACTGGAACAAGCGCTCGTTGACGAAACGGTCGCGCGCATACAAGCTGATGTTGTGTTGCAAAATAAACTCGATACAAAACAACCTGTGGGTAACTACGTAAAGCAAAGCGATTTTGTCGAGCAAATGGCTGGTAAACAAACTGTGCTAAATACAGTCCAACAAAGTGCCGTAAATAGCGGTATTACTTCGGCTGGAGTGGCACAAATCCAAACCAATACAGAAGATATTTCCACCTTGGAAGATGAGCTCTACGGATGGCAAAAGCCCGCCGACTGGATAGATATCCGGTCCGGTGCACTCCCTAACAGTGTATATTTCCTAGTTGGGCACAGTGCCGATTATGCTACCTATCCTACGTTTGGCCTTACGGCTACTACTTCTACGGGAACGTATGATGTGTTTGTGGATGGGATTAAACAAGCAACCACGGCTAGTGGTACAGCCACTACGCTTAACTGGCAAACACTTGCCTTAACTAGTGGATGGGATGTAACCACACCGTCTGCCTTGCATACGCACATTGTACGGGTAACGCCTACCACAAGTACGGCTACGCTAACAGGCATTAAAACTACATTGGGGGCCAATTACGGCGTTTTGTGGGCGCATTTTAACGTGGCGAATCCGATTGATTTAGATGGTTTATTTAATACATCTTCAAACAATGACGGCACAAAAAGATGTTATGTGTTGCAGGCGGTAACTTCTTATAACAATGAAATACAAGTTGCGAACAAAATAGAGGGGGCTTTTCATTATTGCTATGTGCTAAAAGAGATTCCAACCCTTGTTTACGCAGGTGCTTCCACTTCCACAAAATCAGGATATAGATGCTTCCGTTCGTGTTATGCACTTAGAAAGGTGCGGCTTGTTAATTTCGGCGTAATAGATGCAAATTCTATGTTTATGAACGCTAGCGCAATACGGGAAATAGATACACAAAATTCTTCTGCTATGCTGGCCAATTATGCTTTCCAAAATTGCCAATCATTGAAGAAATTGCCGAACTTAACGTGGGGCGAAAGAGCGTATTTGGCTTTTACAAATATGTACGCAT
>JBGUMP010000021.1:0-31418 GCA_045116875.1 Elusimicrobiaceae bacterium
TTATACCACCTGCACCCAAGAGGCCAAAGACGAAATTCGCGCCAATGCCCGGCCAGAACTTAAAAAATATTTGACGGATATTTCCGCGTATGAAAACATCTTTGTATGCGGCCCTTGCTGGTGGGGTACATTCCCTATGGCAGTATTTTCTCAATTGGAAAAATTAGACTTTACCGGCAAAAAGGTAATTGGGCTGATGACCCACGAAGGCAGCGGCCTGGGCAATAGCGAACGCGATCTTAAAAAATACTGCCCGGGAGCCACCTTTGGCAAAGGGTTAGCCGTTTATGGAAGCGATGCCCAAAATAGCCAAGCACAAGTAACCGCATGGGCCAAAGAACAAACAAAATAAAATCATTGCCACTGCCTCAGGAGGAAATCATGAAAAGAATACTTATACTTTTACTCACCGCATTATGCGCCGTTGCCTGTAATGCCAAACCCAAGGCCGAGGAACCTGCAAAACCTGCGGCCCCAAAAAGTTCCAAAGTGTTGGTGGTCTATTTTTCCCGCACCGGGGAGCAATACGGCGTGGGGAACATTCAAGAAGGCAACACAGCGGTCATTGCCAAAATGATTGCCGCCAAAACAGGCGGTGATTTGTTTGAAATTAAACTCAAAAATGATACCTATTCCACCCAGTATCGTCCCTTGACCGAAGTAGCCCAACAGGAAAAACGGGCCAACGCCCGCCCGGAAATAGCCAATAAAGTGGCTAATTTTGACGAGTACGGCACCGTATTTATCGGCTGCCCAAACTGGTGGGGTGATCTGCCCATGGTACTCTATACCTTCATGGAACAATACAACTGGGCTGGCAAGAAAATTGCTCCGTTTGTCACGCATGAGGGTAGCGGTCTTTCTGCCATTCCGTCCAGCATCAAAAAGGCAACAAAAGCCGATGTACTAAGCGGTTTTTCCATCTACGGGCACGAAGCCCAAAATGAGCGCGAAAATGCTCAACTCAAAACAAATGTCTGGCTTAAAAAGTTAGGATTTTAGATGAAAAAACTCATCCAACCGCTACGGTTTATTGTACAGGCCTGCTTTATGGCAGGCCTGTTTTTGCCTTTTTTTCCGTTTGCCGATAGCATCGGGCAGAAAATTTGGATCAGTATCCTCTTTGTCGGTGTATTTTTCTGCGGGTGGATGTGTCCGTTTGGCTCCTTGCAAGATTGGATAGGATGGTTGGCCCGCAAAATACACCTGCCCCGTTTTAAAGTCCCGCAAAAATACCAACAATATCTACAACTGATGCGCTACGTATTATATGGACTAAGCGCAGTCAATATTGTGTTCTATTTCTTAAACAGCCGTTTCTATTTTGGGCATAGCGTGGTGGCAGGCATGTGGGATTGGGTCAACGGTTCAGTGCTGATTATCTTTTTACTAGCCGCACTATTTACAGACCGTCCGTTTTGCAATTACTTTTGTGTGCACGGTGCAGCCATGGGGGTGTGGAGTGTTTTACGCCCTGTGGGGATTTCACGCAAGGAAGACGCGTGTGTGCATTGTGGCTTGTGCAATAAGGTTTGCCCAATGAATATCCCGGTATCCGCCACACAGTTTGTACGGCATCCTAACTGCATCAACTGCATGAAGTGCTTAACCATATGCCCCCAAAATTGCATTCAGTTTACATGGATAAAAAATCAAACGTCCGGGGCTGGCACACGAAGCGCTTTCCATTAACTTCGAAACACACTTCATTTGTTACAATATAAGAAAATATTGGAGGAAATATGCTTAAAAAAATTCTAATCACCTTACTTATTCTTGCAGTTATCGGGGCAATTTGCGCCATCGTACACAACCTCAAAGTGGCACACAAAAACAAGAAGGAACTGACCGCTTTTGCCCAAGCCGAAACTTACAATGCCAATTTGGGCAAAGTGCTGGTGATTTACTATTCCTGGACGGGGCATACCCAAGACATTGCACAGCAAATTACTGCTCTTACCCATGGGGAGGAATACCGTGTTCAAACGCAAGAAGAATTTAAATCTTCTCCGGCTTTTTATGCGCGCGTGAAAAAGGACCTGACTAACAAAGCATATCCCCCCTTGGCCGGGCAGTTGCCGGATGTCAGCCAATATGATACCGTCTTCGTGGGTGGTCCTGTCTGGTGGTACACAATGGCTACGCCTCTTTATGCTTTGTTAGGGCAAATGGATTTTCAAGGCAAACGCGTTATTCCGTTCTCCACACAAGGCAGCAATCCGGGCTCATTCTTGGAAGATTTTACTTCCCATGCAAAAAATGCCAAAATCGGCACATATGCTAATTTTAATAACGTAGGACCGCAGTACAACACGGCCGTACATAATAAAATTATTCATTGGCTTAATAATTTATAAAGGCAAATTGCTTACGTGCCACCCTCATAGCTATTACCTGCCTACACTTTACCGGGTGGACGGTTTTATATAATGTTTGCCACCAAAAAGCCCCGCAAATTGGCGGGGCTTTACATGGTTTAACTACTCTATCCAAAATGCGCGGCCTTCTTTACGCGGAGCGGGCTTAGGCGGTTCGCCGTCTATATACCCTACGGCACAATGGCCGATGCCTTCCCACTCACCTTGCACACCTAAATCCGCCAGGAGTTTCTTCCACTCTTCCTGTTCAAATTCTTCTTTGGCGCGGTGAATCCAAATACTTCCCAACCCCAAAGAGTGCGCAGCCAACATCATATTGCCCAACACCAAGCTTCCATCATAAACGTGCGTAAAGTACTCCTTATTTGCCAATACAATCAGCACGGCTGGGGCTCCATAGAACGGGTCAAATCCTTCCGGCCACCCGCCGATTTTGCGGTTGGCTTGTGCCAATTTATCGCGCAATTGCTTGTTGGTAACAGCCACTATTATGGCCGCCTGTTGGCCTTTGCCGCTGGCGGCATACAGTCCGGCTTCTACAATTTGTTGCAAATCTTCTTTACGCGGCATTTGCGCTTTAAATTTGCGGATACTGCGTCGCTCGTGCATGGCTTTAATAATCTCGTTCATAGTTCTCCTTACGCCCATTCACATTTAATTAAACACAAATCTTCTTGCGTTTTGGCATGCACCAACGCGTGCAAGGTAGTATTTTCATCCACTTTCTGTACCTTACTAATCAATTGCTCACCGCATTTGATTTCTTTTTTGAAGATAATATCTATATTTTTTAGCTTTCGTTCATGCTTCCATTCATACGCAAGCGGCTCTAGTGCCCAAACAATATAATTGCCGTTATTGGCATGCATATTCACATCAATATCGTTATAACGCACGGTGAAAGTTTCTGCATAATCGGGCTGGGTAAGCGGGGCAATTTTGCTAAATTTCAAATCCGTTTCTTGTGGGCAAAATTTTATCATATTTTCGTTATTTCCCAGCACATTTCCCACGTGTGCAATTTCCAAGGTTTCACTATTCACAAGCGCCCACACGCTAGTGGCCCGTCCGCACAATTTATCATTCATATAAATTTCAAAATCACGGTATGCAAACATCCGGTTGTAACCGCGGGGTTGCGTCCGAATGGTCAATTTACTTCCGTAAGTGGGATACTCGCTAAATTCAATGCGGTATTTAAGCAATACCCACATCAGCTTCTGCGGATAAATCGTCGAATAGCCAAAGCCCAGTTTCTCGGCACTTTCGGCGGCCAAATCCTGAAAAAAGTTTAGCAGAGAAAAGGGTTTAAGGTTATTGTTGCAATCACAATCCGAATACCGGATTTGAAAAGTTTGTTGTAGGGTTAGGTCTTGCATAGTTTCCTCCGTGTCCAATATAGTGTAGCAAAAAGTGCCTTTTATAAACGGCACGTTCCCTTGCCTATTTGCAGATTTGTTTGCGGTATTTTTCACCCCAAACAGCCATAGCGCTCAATACCGGGTTTAACGAACGGCCCGTTTTAGTAAGCTGATACTCCACACGCGGTGGAACCTCAGCATAAACCGTGCGTAAGATAAGGCCGTCTTCCTCCAACATGCGCAAGTTGTCCGTGAGGACCTTTGTTGAACATCCCACGCTTCTTTTTAACATACCGAAGCGTTTAGTACCCATCAACAAATCGCGGATAATAAGTATCTTCCACTTATTGCCAATCAGTTGCAGCAGTAGTGCTACCGGGCAAGGCGGTAAGTTTTTTCGTGTCATCATACCTTATTATATAATTTTGAAGCCCAATAGTTTCTTTTTCGTACCTATGTTATAAAAAAGTGCCTACTTTACAAAATAAACCCGTTTTTGATTTAATAAATTATCTTACTAACAGGAGTCCTTCATATGGAAAACTTTTCGCTTAAAGACATTGGTAGTTTAGCCGAAATAGGCACTAAATTTGAAAACGGCAAGGCCTTCTTGCGCGATTCTCTGGGACTTACTAGCTGTGAAATTTCCGTTAGCGCCATGCCGGCCGGTATCAAACTTCCCTTCAACCACAAACACAAACAGAATGAAGAAGTCTATATCTTCTTAAAAGGCACGGGGATCATGACGTTAGACGGAAAAGCCGTAGAAGTGAAAGAGGGCTCTTGCGTAAAAGTTCTCCCCGCCGCCGTGCGCACGATGGAAGCCAAAACGGATTTGCTGTATATTTGCGTACAGGCCAAAGCAAATTCGCTAGAGCAATGTGGATTTGGCGACGCAGAATTGTGCTAATACTTCTCTGTTAAGAAAAACCCCGCATAACGGCGGGGTTTTTCCTCTTAATATTCAAAATATCAAAATAGTTATTTGCTACAATAGGAAAGAAGCAACTAATAAACTATAAATAATGGCCCTATTTTGTGCAGGCATATTTTCAATTGCTACTGATACTACTTTCGCGAATGTGAGCTTTATCTAGCTACATATTTTCAATTTTGACATGGAATAAACTATGAAAAAACTGATTTTAGTACTAATTGCAGTAAGTTTCTTTTTAACAGGATGTGCAAGTGTCCCCCTCAAACAGGACTTCACTGTACAAGGAGATCATGGCAAGCTATCTGCTGTATTGTACACACCTAAAAATAAAACAACCTACCCGCTTGTAATTATTGCACACGGTTTTAATGCCAATAAAGACATGTCTCTGCTTACGGACCTTTCCAGGCAACTAAATGCGCGCGGGATTGCTACACTTCTCTTTGATTTCAATGGGCATGGTGTTAGCGACGGCTCTTTCTTGGATATGACCATCCTTAACGAGCTAGAAGATGCCAGGCGTGTATATGAATATGCTGTCAAACTACCCCACATTGACTCCATTTCAATGGTGGGACACTCCATGGGCGCTGTGGTGGTATCGATGTTGACCGGCGAATTGGGATCTGAAAAAATACAAACGCTTGTGTTGATGTCCCCCGCCCCGGAACTGCCCGAAGACACCGCCAAAGGCGATCTATTTGGCGTGCGCTATGATACAAAAAACATACCGGAATATATTACTTTGTCCAACGGACTAAAAGTAGGGCGGGCTTTTTTACAAACAACTCCCAATATACCGATTTACGAAGTTGCCCAACGCTACACTGGCCCCGTACTTGTGGTACATAGCCTAGATGACCAACTGGTTCCCTATCGCTACGGAGTAGAATTTAGCCAAATCTACCGCAACGCTCAATTGGAAACGTTGCGAGGGATAGACCATAATTTTTCGCAAGATATCGCGGGTACGAATCAGAAAATTGCTGATTATTTAGCCAATCAACTCCTATAATCTTTCTAGAGCAGAATTTTTAGTGCATCCAATACATCTCCTCTCTGGGGCAATTTATGGACATGTTAGGGTAGATAAAATTATGTTGCAAAAAGACCAGCACTCAGCCGTCTTCTCGGGTTAAATTAAGGCCGCCACGCATGTAAGATCCGCCAAAGACAATTTTTTTATCAGTAGTGAGGAATAATAGCCGTAGCTAGTCGTATTTTATCACTATTCTTAATTTATAAATTTTCTTATATGCTATTATATAAATATAGATTTGAATGAGGCTTACTTGAGGCAAGGCATGAAAATCATTCCCTTAAAATACTACGAAGGCGGATATATGACCCAAGCATTTGCATTTGGCGGTTCCCGCCCTAAAGAAAATTGCGCTCCAACGGTGCTTTATCCGTCCAGTTTGCAAAACTTTTTAATTGACGACGGCAAAGATGTCATTTTGTCAGACACAGGTCTTCCACTTGAATATAAGGACGCCCCCAAACGGGCCGGAGCTCCCTTGTGGATGGGCAATCAAATTGCCACGTTTCAGGATGCTCTTGCCAAAGCAGGTTATAAGCCAGCAGACGTTACTAAAATTGTAGTGACTCACAAACATCCCGACCACACGGGCGAGCTACGCATGTTCCCCAACGCTAAAATCTATATTTCCCAAACGGAAGCCGACAATATGAAATTGGACGGCGACAACATTGTACGCGTGAATTTTACAGATGGTCCTTATAAAAATTTCCCCGAAAGCCAACGCATCACAGACACGCTGGTCATGGTTCGTGCGGAAGGCCACACCAAAGGCAATTCCATTTCCATCCTGCAAGACGGTGAAACGTATTACATGTTCCATGGGGACGTAACCTACACGGATGCCGCTTTGTATGAAAACGAACTTTCCATTGTGTTTGAAGATAAAGAAAAAGCACGCGAAACCTTAAACCGCGTGCGCGAGTTCTGCCGCACCAACCCAACCATTTACTGTTCCACCCACTGCCCCGAAGGTGTGTTAAACGTGGAAGAAAAAAAGATTATTAAACTCTAGGGATATGTATGAAAAAAGTAATTATTCTAAATGCCAGCCCTCGTAAGAACTGGAATACGGCTAAGCTTCTGCAGGAAGCCCAAAAGGGGGCCGAAGCAGCCGGGGCCACTACAGAATTTGTCAATCTGTATGACCTTAAGTTTACTGGCTGCCGCAGTTGTTTGGCTTGCAAACGTAAAGGGGCCCAATTAAACAAATGCTATTGGCCTGACGATTTATCCCCCCTTATTGATAAAATTTTGCAGGCCAATGCTGTCGTTATCGGCACCCCTGTGTATATGGGCGGGCCTACCGCGCATTTCCATGCCTTGTATGAACGCCTGGGATTTTGTGTACTTTCGTACAATACACGCCAAAGCACACTTACGCACCATGTCAATGTGGGCCTTATCTACACAATGAATGCCCCCAAAGCCTATTACGAAGGAAACATGCGGGCCGCATTTGAACCCATTGAAAATGGTTATAAACATTTGCTACGTGGAACAGTGGAAACGTATAGTGCCTGTGATACATTACAAGTAACGGATTATAGTAAATACGACATGGCTATGTTTGACCCCGCCCACAAAGTACAGGTACATCAAACACAATTCCCGTTGGACTTAAAAAATGTGTTTGAACTTGGACAAAAATTAGCCAGCTAACTTCATAAATCTCGCTACTTGCGGAGTTGTTATGTTTCTTTCACAACACATTTGCTGTTTCTTAAACGGCACCAATTATATGCAGAGGTAATCTTTTAGTACAAAGGACACTAAGTATGGCAGACACGCAAGATATGCGCGAAATGGTAGTTGCTCGCGAACAGATTATTGTTAAAACCAGTATTATTGGCATTGTAACCAATCTCTTTTTAGCGGCTTTTAAGGCAGCAGTGGGGCTACTTTCTAACTCCATTGCCATTATTTTGGATGCGGTAAACAATCTCTCCGACGCGCTGTCCTCCGTTATCACTATTATCGGTGCCAAACTGGCCGGAAAACTGCCGGATAAAAAGCATCCACTGGGGCATGGACGCGTGGAGTATTTAAGTTCCATGCTAGTGTCGGCCCTGGTGCTATACGCCGGTATTACCGCACTCGTGGAGTCGGTCAAGAAGATCATCCACCCCGAAACTGCCACCTACTCCCCGCTTACGTTAGCGATTTTGGTGGTAGCCATTGTTGTAAAATTAGTACTCGGCAAATACGTTAAAGCCAAGGGCAAACAAGTCAATTCGGGCGCACTTGTGGCATCCGGTTCGGATGCATCTTTTGATGCTATTTTATCAGCTTCGGTACTGGCTTCGGCACTACTCTATTTGTGCTGTCATATTTCGTTAGAAGCATATGTAGGCGTGGCAATTTCATTAGTCATTATCAAGGCAGGCGTTGGCATGTTAAAAGATACGATGAACGATATTTTAGGTCAACGCCCCGAACCCGAACTTGTCAAACAAGTTAAGCAAATCATCCAGGCCGAACCCCAAGTGCACGGCGTGTACGATCTCCTGATTAACAACTATGGGCCCAATAAAAACTATGCCTCTTTGCATTTGGAACTGGACGACACCTTGACCGTAGCCCAAGTGGATGAACTTACGCGCAAAATAGAAAACAACGTCTATCGTCAAACAGGAATTATTTTAACCGGTGTGGGAGTGTATGCGTTTAATACCAGCAACCAAGAAGTGGCACAAATGCGAAATGAAGTTCAAAAGATTGTCCTTTCGCACGATTGGGCCCTGCAAATGCATGGTTTTTATTTAGATACTGTCCATAAGAAACTACAATTTGACGTAGTGCTTAGTTTCGAAGTAGAACGACACGAAGCCCTCAACACGTTGACTGAACAAGTCCACGCCATGTATCCAGATTATGCCGTTCAAATCACGCCGGATGTGGATATTGCGGATTAAAATCAAAAACATCCGACATTAGATTTTTGCTAAGAAAAAAATCAAGTGATTATCGGCAAAACCCAGCCCCTAAGGATTATTACTGGTAACATAAATCGTCGTTTAAGTTGTCTATCTTTCCGGTTCCGTATAAGCAACAGTTCTAATGAAATAATATATTTGTAAAAAGCCCCGCATTGGGCGGGGCTTTTGGATAATTAAACGCTAGTTTAAGGAGCAAACAATCTAGTCGTTGAACGTAAATTCCATACTTCCATCTTGAGCTACTTGACCGGCAACACTGGCACCGGTTGCTGTCTGCGTAGCGACGAGTTTTTCGGTATCAATTTCTGCAAACATTTTTTAACATCTTCAAACTAAGCTAAGCATCCCTGCATACTAAATGATGTGTTCATTGTTTGTATAAGCGTTACAAATTTGATATGATAATTTTGAAGAGATTCCAACGGAATTTCTTCATCATGTTAATCGATTATACAAATTCACGCATAAGAATTTGGAGATAAATAAAAATGGCAAACAGACATGGCTTTACTCTTATAGAACTTTTAGTAGTAGTACTGATTATTGGTATTTTATCCGCAATAGCACTGCCGCAATATGTACGTGCTGTTAAGAGAAGTAGAATGGCTGGGGTTGTCAGCACATTAAAGACGATTATGCATTCCGGGGAGGTTTATGCAATGACGCACTCTCTAGCAGGATCTTCTAGTGGGTTGCAAAGCGTAGATTTGGATGATTTGGATATTACTATACCCACCCATACAGCCGATTTAAAAGGCGTTATTTGTGAATATTCCTTTCAGATTTTACCCGCAGGCTCAAATGCACAATATGTAGCCACCTGCTCGGAAGTTTCTACCGCTTTTGGAAAAAATTGGCTAAATCACACCACCCGGCTTGCCCAAAATGCATTACACCAAACCAACAACACAATAGCAAATATTCAACGCACCTCACATATAGTCAAAAATACTCTGGGCAACTTATATGCTATCTCCGATTATTCTTTTGAAGACCCCCTCTCTTTCTTAGGATCCTTCTCCCATATTTCTATCCCACTAGCGGCTCTTGTTTCTCCTGGCGGAATTCCCGAAGACGAGCCAACCCCTGGATCCGGCACCGGTTCGCACACTGGCACCTCCTCTTCTAGCTTGATTGTAGGTCTCACCAATCATGGTGCTTTATTTTGTACCGGCAATTTATGCGGAGATTACGGTTTCTCAAATATTAGCCCCCTTTCCGCAAGTGCAGACTTAGGTGGTGCATTCAGCGGAACACTTTACGCCCAGTAAGATATGGGTAAAAAAAAATTATTATCCCCGTGTGTACTGCGGCTTCTTATATGTCTCTTTATCTTGTTACTGGGAAGCCTTGTAGTACACACCTTATATAAGCGCACTACTCCTTTTCCCATAGATTTAGTTTACTTATGGGTAGACGGAGAAGATCCAAGTTGGTTAGCCAAGAAAACCTATTGGCAAAAGAAATACGGCATTTATAATGAATATGTGGCAGGACCATCTCGTTATAGAGATAGAAATGAATTAAAATACAGCCTACGTTCTACAGAAAAATATTTGCCGTGGGTACGAACAATATTTATTGTAACAGACCACCAAATTCCTAAATGGTTGAACGTCAACCACCCCAAAATACGTATTATTGATCATACAGACATCTTTCCGAAAGATGCCTTGCCTGTTTTTAACTCCTCTGCTATAGAGACGCGGATTCCTTTTATTCCGGGTTTAGCCGAACATTTTCTCTATACAAATGACGATGTTTTTGTCAATAAACCACTAACCTGGGATTTCTTTTTTACCAAGGAGGGCTTACCAATTCACTATGATGATGTGCGTATTACAAAAGAATTGGAACAACTGCTTAATTTCCCGGGAAACGAAATTCCTAAAGCCAGCTACCAATTTTCAATGGACATATTAAAAAATGTATATAAGATTGATTTTGAAAAAGCACCCACTTATTCAGGCACACATACTATAACTGCCTACCGCAAGAGTGATTTTCTAGATAATCTTCGCATACTAGGAGACCATATTACACGCACCACGTATTCTAAATTCAGAGATGCAAAAGATATAACCCGCGGAATTTTCGTTATACCGGATAACCTAAAAGGGAAAAATGTCATCAAAAGCGCTCTGAATATCCCCGGTAAATGCGGGGTTGCAGGCAAATTGATTATGAAAAACATGACTGCATTGAAAACTGAAAATCCTTGTATGTTTTGCTTAAATGATGCCCCCTCTCTGACAAATGCCGATCTTGAGGCACACAGTGCTTATTTACAAAAACGCTTTCCCAACAAATCATCCTTTGAATTATAAATTAAACACATACCACCATAAACATCAATCCGTGCAAAATCCTAACCCCAAAATGAAACTGGAAGAAAATAAAGCCGATTTTCCCTTGACTTAGAGTTTACTCTAATTGCTACCACAATTTCCCCAGGACTATAGAACTTACTAAGCCACAGACTGTTTACTAATGTTGCATTTGCACAACTGGTAACGAACTTATGATTATTAACGAAACAAAGCAAATGTATTTTTTTCCGGCGTTACGTAATAATAATTAACTTTCTTTTGGACCAAAGCTACCACGTGTCCCTTATAAATAAATGCTTCTCCCAATCCAATGCGGGAAAGATGGCTTTTAACATACATTCGGTAACGCTTTCCGCCAAAATAATGTGCTTTTATCACGCCTTTGCTTGATAGAAAAGAATCCAAAGCTGGGCCGATATTTTCCTCGCCAAAATGTTCCCACAAGTTCTTGCCGGCTGGAATAGGAGAAAAGGGAAGTCCAATAAGGTTATCCTTCTTGAAATCAGCTACATTAATATAACAGATATCTTCTATTATCTTCAATTCATCTGCTTCTTTTTCTAAGTCAGTTTTATCAAAAAATGTGAGTGTTAGCTTTTCCAACTCCCATCCTTTTTTACGAGCACAAACTTTCGCAGTAGCCACACTTCCGTTTTCCAACAAAATTCCTTTGCATTGGGTTGTTTTTGTTTTTATAACGGCTTTTTCTTCGCTTTTATGAATTCCCCCGCGGGAAGGATAGATCGCAGTCTGACGAACAGTTGTAGGTTTAATCCAGTGAAATGTAATAGCAACCGTTGCCTGCTCAATACGTTCTTGTTGTGTAATTTCTCTCTGAACATTTGATAATGTTCTAGCAAGCGAATCGCTCTGTTTCAGAATTTGCCGATCAATATTTTCCCATTGTTGCGCCATAGCCGATTGCGCTATCCAAAACGCAACACAGGATAAAAATATTTTGCTAATTAATTTTTTTGTCATACCATCTCCTTACTTAATTAAATTTAATAACTATATTATATAAAAGTTAGTTTAAACTAACAAGTACTTATATTATACATATATTTATCTCGTAATTATAATTATATTGCGCAATATATAATATTAGTTTAAATTAACTTTTATGTGATTTTCAAAACAACATATTTTTGTATAATGTTGCGAACACAAAGATTGGCACCGCATGCTTACCAGTATATTTTTTAAGCATTAAAGTAGATTTTTAACTTGACTTATAGTTAACTCCAGGTGTTACAATATATTTAGGGGGTTTTATGCACAAAAAAATATTATTGTTAGGAATTATTTTACTGGGAGGATGCGCAATGGCAACAACCAAAACATGGGACAAAGTATTTGAAAAAAGTAATCAAGTAAACGTCAAAAAAGTACACTTTAAGAACCGATTTGGCATTAAATTAGCGGGAGATTTATACATCCCCAAAGGCATAGCAAAGGATGCCAAATTCCCAGCCATTGCTATTAGCGGCCCGTTTGGCGCGGTTAAAGAACAATCTTCGGGCTTATATGCTCAAACGTTGGCTGAACGTGGGTTTATCACGCTGGCCTTTGACCCGTCTTATACAGGGGAATCTTCCGGCAAACCACGCAATGTGGCATCCCCCGATATCAATACGGAAGATTTTAGTGCAGCCGTAGATTATCTATCCAATCATCCGCAAGTAGATGCCAACAAAATCGGCATTTTAGGCATTTGCGGGTTTGGAGGATTTGCTCTTAACGCAGCCGCCATGGATACCCGCATCAAAGCCACGGTGGCTTCCACCATGTACGATATGACACGTGTTTCTGCCAACGGATATAATGACTCTATGGACGAAAAAGCGCGGCGCGAGCTTTTAAAGCAGTTAAACGCGCAACGCACCATCGACTTTAAAAACAACACTTTTGCCAAGGCACCGGGCCTGCCGGAAAAACTTACCGGTCAGGAACCACAATTTGTACAAGATTATTTCAACTACTACAAAACGCCGCGCGGCTTCCACCCCCGTTCCATTAACTCTAACGGAAACTGGAACACCACCTCGTCGCTCTCATTGATTAACATGCCCATTTTACAGCGCAGCAGTGAAATACAAAGTGCGGTACTGGTAATCCACGGCGAGAAAGCGCACAGCCGCTACTTTGGTGAAGACGCCTTTAAAAAGTTAAAAGGCAGCAACAAAGAGCTACTCATTATCCCAGGAGCCAGCCACGTGGACTTGTACGACAACTTCAGTAAAATTCCCTTCGACAAGTTAGAGAATTTTTTTAGGACAAACCTAAAATAACACCCAAATATATCGCCCCGGTTACACCCGGGGCGATATTTTAGTTAGGGAAATCAAATACACACATATGCTACAATACCTTAGAAAGAAAACCAATATTTGAGGAAGAAGAAATCTACAACTATTGTAAATATACAGGGAAATAGGCCAAGGAATTAAAAGGACGATAAATATGAAAAAAATAATTTGTGTATGGGCACTACTCTTTTGTGTGATATCTCCGCTTGCCGCGGACACTATTTCTACGGACAAAAGCGGGTTTGACAAGATTTATAATGTCATTGATGATGCTGTATTTGATCTACGGTATTACTCGGCTTATAACTTTACTGGGCACCCAATAAGAGGATACAAAGCCCCCGTAGCTTATATGACCAAAGAGGCATTACAGGCCCTTGTCGTAGCTGCGGCTGATTTACGTGCCCAAGGGTACCGCATTTTAGTGTGGGATTCGTATCGTCCGCAAAAGGCCGTAGATCATTTTGTAGAGTGGATCAATGACCCTAAAGATCCCGGCAATAAGACTTTTTATCCCACCTTGCAAAAATCGGATTTAATTGCCGGAGTTTATATTATGCCCAAGTCCGGCCATACCAGGGGCAGCACTATTGACTTGACCCTTATCAAACAAGACGGTTCTTTTGTAGATATGGGCGGCACGTTCGATTTATTTAGTCCCATCTCCCACCCCAATTACAAAAAGCTGACCAAGAAGCAAAAAAGGAACCGGAAAATCTTGCGTGATGCTATGATGAAAGCCGGGTTTGAGGGAATAGATTCGGAGTGGTGGCACTTTACACTCAAGGACGAGCCCTACAAGGACACCTATTTCAATTTTGACGTAGAATAAACCCAGAGATTTGCCATGACCACTTTACAAACAAATATTTTAGGCATTCCATTTGAAAATCCTTTTTTGTTGGCTTCTGCCCCTCCAACAGCCAATATCGAAAGTATTGATAAAGCGTTTGAACTTGGTTGGGGCGGCGCCGTACTTAAAACAATTACGCCCGACAATTTGGAAATGAGCGAGGCCAGCCCGCGCTATGCAGTATTGCAAGAGCAAAAGCGTATTATCGGGTTTCAAAATATTGAATTACTAAGCCACCACACTGTGCAATACTGGTGTGAGGGAATTGACTACTTAAAACAAAAACATCCCCACAAAGTCATCATTGCCAGCATCATGGCTCCGGTGGAAAAAGCGGCTTGGCAAGATTTAGTTCAAACCCTCAACCACACGAAAGCCGATGCTTTTGAACTTAATTTTTCCTGCCCGCACGGCATGCCCGAAAAAGGCATAGGCATGGCCATTGGAACGGACGCACAAATATCTGCCAGCATTACACAGTGGGTCAAAGAAGTAGCACAAAAACCCGTATTTGTGAAACTTTCTCCCAATGTATCCAACATTGCTAACATTGCCTGTGCCGTGGAAAAGGCAGGAGCCGACGGTTTAGCCGCTATTAATACCGTACAGGGCTTTATGGGCCTGGATCTACACACCTTACAACCGGTCCTTAACGTAAACGGAAAAACTACTTTTGGGGGCTGTTCTGGGCCTATGATCCGCCCCATCGGCCTTCGCTGTGTGGCACAACTTCGCCAAGCCAGCCATTTACCCATTTTAGGGCAAGGAGGCATTAGCTCTTGGGAGGATGCGGCTCAATACATCGCGGTAGGGTCCGATGCAGTACAAGTGTGTACCGAAGTGATGTTAAAGGGCTATCAAGTAATCGGCCCTATGACAAAAGGGCTTCTTACCTACTTAAAAGAAAAGGGCTTTGAAAGTATTACTGATTTAAAAAACAAAGCAATTGAACATATTACCGCGCATCACTCTCTCCCCAAACAACCGCTGGCTTACCCACAGATTGACCACACAGTTTGTGTACGTTGTGGCAAGTGTGTGGCCATCTGCCAAGAATCCGAACACCAAGCCCTACAACTACAGGATGATGGTCAGGTTGAACTAAATAAATCGCGTTGCGTGGGGTGTGGTTTATGCCGTTTTGTATGCCCTACTTGCGCCATATCCACTCGCACCCGTTAGTGCAAAAACATACCTGTAATTTAAAATTACCTAAAGGCCACCCTTTACAAAAGCAGAGGGTGGCCTTAAATGTCAGTATTCGAACTTAACTTCACGTCAAACGCAGTGAACTTCTAATTGTGCTTTACCGGTTCACTTTCTCTCAATCAACAAACTAGACTTTTTTCTTTTCTTCCTTATATTCCAAAGGTATTTGATAAAAGTCTGCGTAATATTTTAGCAGATGAAATACTGTTTCAGAATCGTTAGGGTCTACAGATACTCCTCTACTTTTTGGTCTTTTAATGTTTATGCCAAACATCGCTGGAAGTATTATAGGAAGGGCTCCTAACGCTACGTAGTCATCGTAAGTGTATCCTCGAAGAGAAAACAGAACAATTATTAAAGATATACCCAAAATAATCAGTACCGATAAAACAATTATATTGGACCGCACATATTTCTCATTGTTAAAATCAACATAGATATTGCTATGCAACTCCTCCGTTTGAATGTTAGTATGCTGCATATCTGATAACGAAAAATCTTTCCTCTTCTCAAAAGTAATATGTTTTATCTCCGACCAAGGAAATTTTTTATTATTTATGATTATGTAAGTTGGATATATCCCAATAGATATCTTGGGAAAACATCTTGAAAAACAAAAATAAACTACACAAGCCAAAAAGAAGAATACGGGTGTGACTTGCCAGTCAAAAGGTGATACTTTGGCTTGGTCCAGTGATGCCAGTACTATTATGAGCATTAGGCCCACCATCAATGTCCCCAATATTGCAAATAAACATCCGGATGAACGGTATTTCTTTTCAAAAGTTCCATTAATCGGTTCCATTGCGGTTTATTTTCCTTAACAAAATGATTTATCACTATTGTAGCAGATTATAAAGAGGAATTTAACTACGCTACAGAAACTTGAACCTGCCGACAATAAATATACATTTTCTGCCAATTTGAGAACTGTTTTTGGCAGATTTGGAAAAAGTACGGCAGAAAATTCGTACACGTCCCGTCGATAGTCCCACGCTTGGTGGGTGCAAACGAGTGTTCTGTAAGATGCAATATCCAAACGTCGGGCTTTTGCAGGCAACGTTTCTAAAAGTTGTAAAATAAATAGGGAGGGTTTTATGATTAGTTTCTTTAGTTGTTTAGCACTTCTTATCTTATCCTATTTTACGTACGCCAAATATGTAGAACACGTATTTGGACCAACAAACGCACAAACTCCTGCTGTTCGCTTTGCCAACGGCATAGATTACGTACCCATGCCGCTGTGGCGGATGATTTTAGTACAACTGCTCAACATCGCCGGGTTAGGCCCCGTATTTGGGGCAATTTCGGGCGCCTTGTGGGGGCCTAGTGTATTTTTGTGGATTACCTTCGGGACTATTTTTGCCGGAGCGGTACACGATTTTGCCTGCGGGTTTTTATCCCTTCGCAACAATGGCCAATCCGTAGCCGAAATTACAGGGATTTATTTAGGCCCGCTGGTCAAAAAATTCATGCACATTTTTAGCGTCATTTTGCTTGTAATGGTGGGGACCGTTTTTGCAGTAGGGCCTGCCAATTTGCTGGTATTTTTGTTTAAGGGGCATGTGGCAACAGGTAGTTTGTTAGCCAATACCTACTTCTGGCTTGCAATTATTTTCCTGTACTATTTTATGGCTACTTTCCTGCCGATTGATAAAATTATTGGCAAAGTGTATCCTTTCTTCGGCATTTGCTTACTGCTTATGGCACTGGGCGTATCAGGCGGCATTTTTATGCAGGGATACCGCATCCCGGAAATTGCTTTGCACAACTTGCACCCATCTAATTTGCCTATTTGGCCGCTGATGTTTGTAACGGTGGCGTGTGGGGCCATATCCGGCTTTCACGCTACGCAATCCCCCCTCATGGCACGTTGCATCACCAACGAATACCAATCCCGCCAAGTCTTTGCCGGGGCCATGGTAATGGAGGGCATTATTGCACTCATTTGGGCGGCAGCCGGTTGTGCCATCTATGAAAAAACAGGCGGACTTATGACCGGCTTACACCAGATGCTTGCGCAGGCAGGTCAAGCCGGTGTAGTGTATGATATTTGCTTAAAAACAATTGGGCCGGTAAAACTCAACGGGATTTCGTTTGGGCTGTTATTTGTAATGATTGGGGTCATTGTCTGCCCGATTACGTCGGGTGATACGGCTTTTCGAGCATCCCGCCTGGTACTGGCCGATTGGTTTAACATAGACCAAAAACCGTTCTTAAAACGCTTACGTTTAAGCGTGCCGCTACTCCTGGCTGGGGTAATTATCAGCCAACTTCCCTATGATGTGATATGGCGATATTTTAGTTGGTCCAATCAAACACTGGCCATGATTGTGCTATGGGCCGCCACGGTTTATTTGCACCAAAAAAAGCAAAATTATTTTATTGCCCTTGTGCCGGCTATTTTTATGACCGCGGTAAGCAGTACGTACTTTTTAATTGCGCCCGAGTGTTTACATCTCAGTAAGATTATTGCTTATCCGCTGGGCCTTGTACTTACTGCCGTAATTTCCGGTTATTTTATCGCAAAAATGAAAACACAATTGAAGAAATAAAAAGAATTATATGAATATTTTATTTGTGAACGCATGCCCAAGGCAAAATTCCCGCACAAAATTACTAGCAGATTATCTGTTAAGCAAATTGAAAGGCACTGTACACGAACGTAACCTCGTCAAAACTTCCCTTTTTCCACTCACCGAAGAAACAATCGTGCTAAGGGAAAATCTTGTTCGCCAGGGTGATTTTGGGCACCCGTTACTAGCCCCGGCCAAAGAGTTCGCCGCCGCAGATAGCATTGTGATTGCCGCCCCCTTTTGGGATTTATCGTTCCCGGCGTTGTTAAAACTCTACATTGAGCATATCAATATTGTTGGGGTCACCTTTGCCTACCACGCAGACGGCAAACCGTACAGCCTATGCAAAGCCAAAAAGCTTTATTATGTAACTACCGCCGGGGGGCCTATTATAAATGACGCCTATGGCTATGGATATGTACAAGCACTTGCCCAAAATTTTTACGCCATAGCGGATACCTATTGCGTTAAAGCTGAGAATTTAGACGTAGACGGTGCCAATGTGGCAGGAATTTTGAGCCACGCCAAACACGATATTGATACACTACTTAACTAAAATCTTATGCATAAATACACGAAAACTTACACCGTTATTTTAGATGATATGGACGTACGCAAACACCGTTTGCGCCCTATCTCAGCCGTAATGTACTTGCAAGATACATTTGCACGTTATTGCGCTACCCAACGCATGGCCGCTTACGACCTGATGCTCAAAGACCAAATTTGGGTGATTAGTGAAATCCATATGGATTTTGTAGACCAGCTTCCCTTTTGGTCCGAAGACTTAAAAGTGGAATTGTGGTTTTCGGAAATTTCCAAACTAAAAGTATATGCGGACTTTCACCTCTACTACAACGATAAATTAGTCGCTAAAGGTAATTCGCTATGGATTATCCTAAACGCTACTACCAAACGTCCGGCAAAAGCGGATGAAATGGCCGCCAAATTTGAGGTATGTACAGATCTAGGCCTAGGCCCTCATACTAAAATGGTGCTCCCCGCGTTTACGGAGCCCTATACTAAAATTACGCACACCAACAATCTATCAGACATAGATTTTAACAAACACGTCAACAACAAAAGTTACATCAACTTAGCCGAAATGACAGCCCCGACCGAGTTTATGCAAAACCACACGCTTAAATCTTTGCACGTACGCTTCAACCGGGAGACATTTCTGGGCGATACGCTCCAATGCACCACCTACAAAACCACTGAGCCCAAAACCTACGCGCACATCATAGAGAAAGATGGAGCGTCCGTGTGTGACATTGTCACCACTTGGCAAGAACAACCCGAAAATGTGCGCATTGTGGATTACGATTTGCCGATTAAAAGTGAACGGTAGGATAAACATTAGAAATCGCCCTCGTATCATACTACTTGGGCGATTTTATTTTTCTATTTGCTGCAGGAAATTATCGGGCGCCAGGCGGGGGCCTCGCAAGGCCGTGATGCCCAAAGTTTTTAGTTTTTCAAAAGTCCACAATGAAGGATTATACATTTTAAGCCGCTTAATTTTCATCACGCGCGTCATAGACACGTTTTTATCCTTATACTTGTGCGGAATATTTACTTCTAACACATTGCACTTATAACGCACCGCCGATACCGGGGCCGCCACATATAAGTAAACCAGGTCCCCCACTTGCACCGCACTGCTCTGTTTCCATAGGATGGTGTCGTCTTTGGCAAAAGCCCCGTCTATATCAAAGTATTTGGGATTGGCCGGAATCAGCCAACTGGTGGGTTTCCCCGATGCTCTAGAGGCAGTTCCAACCACAAAATTTCGGCTGGTTTCCAGTAACGCCAAAATCGTCTTATCCGGGACTGTCCCGTCAAGCAAAATACTAATCCAATTGGCGCGGTTCATGTGATAGCAAGGATAAAATCCCTTCATCTTAAGCAGTGTATCCACCTGTTTACTGTCTACCTTCAAATTGAGAATTTCTACTATGGTTTCGTCTTTGGGTGCTTTTTTATCTTTCAGTAACCGATATTTAGGGATATTCATGACCAGCCCATACCACTTGCGGTTTTTGGGATAACGAAACACGCCATAATGCGGCAGTTCGCTAAAAGGATAATCGGGATATTCTTGATATTTTTCCGCCAAGGCACCTGCAATGCGGTTAGATTGGGCAAACAGAAAGGGATCTTTGCTAAAGCACGCGGTGCGGACATTTAGCAAAATTTGCTTATATTCCTGCCGAATTGTTCCTACAAACGAACCGACCGCCTCTTCTACGTGCACGGCACTATATTCGCCCCCGGTACGGGTATCTATCACGCGGCCTGTAACGCTACTGTCCGGACGCACTGTAATTTCCGCGCGAAAAGCCCCCCTGTGGAAAGCTTCTTGATAGAAAAAATCTTTCCCCTTTTTAATAAATCCGAAAGATACTAGTTTGTCGGCGTGTGCTGTATGACGGGCAAAAAGTTCCTGTTCCATATTTAAATTTTACAATATTGTTCAAATTAACTTTCTATGAAGTCCAAAGATATATCGTTTTTTGCTACAATACTAATAATGAAAGGGCTAATCCTCGCACTTGATTTATTAGGTGGCCTGGGTGTATTTCTCCTAGGCATCAAAATGATGAGTGATGGCTTGCAGAAAGCCGCCGGGGATCGCTTGCGCCGGATTATTTCCCGCGCTACCACGAACCGCTTTACCGCCACGTTGTCCGGTATCTTGGCAACTTCTATTATTCAATCTTCCTCCGCTACTACCGTCATGGTGGTTGGCTTTGCCAGCGCCGGTCTGTTAAATTTATCCCAATCTTTAGGCGTTATTTTTGGGGCCAATATTGGTACAACCACCACCGCCTGGCTCATTAGTATTTTGGGCTTTAAGGTAGATATTTCTCTGTTTGCCATGCCTATGATTGGGGTGGGCTTTTTCTCGCAATTTATTAAAAAATGGCCGTTAGTCCGCCGCATTGGGGAGGCCATGCTGGGCTTTGGACTACTTTTCTTAGGGCTTTCCTTAATTCAAGGATCCATCCCTGATTTGCAAAACTCCCCTGCCGTTGTGGAATGGGTGGTAAAGTTCCGCCCCGATACATTACTCTCGCTTTTGGCAGTCATTGGGGTAGGCAGTGTGTTAACCGTTATTTTCCAGTCCTCCAGTGCGGTCATGGCGGTTACCCTTACCTGTGCCGCCAAAGGGCTCATTGATTATCCAACGGCCTGTGCACTGGTTTTAGGGGAAAACATCGGTACCACCATTACGGCCAACATTGCCGCCATTGGGGCCCCTCTTGCGGCCAAACGGGCCGCCTTAGGGCACATGCTATTTAACGTACTGGGTGTGATATGGGCGGTGCTATTGTTTCACCCATTTTTGGAACTGATTGCCTGGATCGTTCCCGGAAGCACCCAGGGAAATGACCCCCAGGTACTCCTGACCAACATTCCCTATCACTTAGCGGCTTTCCATACTACGTTTAACATTATCAACACAGCTGTCATGCTAATTTTCATAAAACCCTTTGAGCGGCTCATTTTGTTCTTCCTACCTATGAGGCGCAACGAGCAGAACCAAACGGAACTACGCTATTTAAAAGTAGGGATTACCACCACACCGGAGTTATTTATCAGCGCAGCCCACCAAGAAATTGACCTCATGGCCGGCATGACAAGCACCATAGTATCCAAACTGTTACACGCCATGAAGGCGGACTCTAGCGAGTTATTTGAACGTATGGTGCAAGACGTTTACGCCCAGGAAAAAGCCAGTGACACCCTGGAATATAAGATTACCGAATTTTTAAAGAACCTCACGCACGAGCAACTCTCGCGTGACATGGTAAGCGAAGTGATGAAACTGTTGGACCAAACCAACTATTTGGAAAAAATTGCTGACCACGGCGAACGGATTGCCAAACTACTCACTAAAGCCCATGAACAAAAATTATTTAGTGTGCCCGATTACGAGCGCTTAGACACTATCGGCAAACAAGTGAAACTGATTATTAAACACATGCGCTCCACCATTTTACCAACGCAAAAAATGGATAAAGCCGCCGTATTGGCTCAAGCCCTCAAGCGCGAGGATTCCCTCAATCAATTGCGCCACCAACTGCGCGAAGAGAAAACCTCTAACGATTTTTCTAAAAATCAAATTTCTCCCGTCGCCCTTACGCTTTACACGGATATTTTAACCAGTTTTGAAAAAATGGGCGATTATGCGTTAAACGTAGTCCAGTCCAACACAGACCAACCCAAACACTAACAAAAAACGCATGAAAAAACTCCTCGCCTTTTGGCTCGCACTTTGCCCTTTGGGGTGCACGTCCCCTAACAACCCGCCCGACAGCACGCTCACACCGCACACCGCGGACAGTGTCATGCAACAAGTGCACGTTCAAGAAGCCACACACAAAAAAACAATTACTTTTCCCTCTCTCCTGGCTACCCAATTACCTAATTATCAGGACGTTACAGGCATTCGTGCCGAGGACGCCCCCACAACCCCTTATGGAATAATGGTAGTTCAAAAACCCCACACGCCGGATATGTACCTTGTATATGTGAGCACAAACAAGGATAGTGGCCCCCTTGATCAGGTGCAGGCTGAAAACGGGCACAAATTACCGTTCGTTTCCATGAACCAACCCGTGGACACCGGCCATTTTTCCTCTTCTACGAGCACATCCTTGGGCATTCAAATTAATCTGGCTTTTTTGGAAAAGAACCGCAGCAGAAATCCGCAAATTAAAGTTTTTGGCAAACAGGGTTCCTTTGTCATTTTTCTACCGGATTATTACATAGACGGCGTTCTTCAATACCTGCAACATCGCTAATTAGGTTAACTTCACAGAAGTCATACTTTCCTGTTTTAACTAAATTTCAACTTAAGCCAGCATGCTGTAGGGGCGTTTTTAGCTTAAAATTTCGCTAACAATAAAAATCAATATACACAAACTGTTGTTCGCATTCTGTCTAGGTCTTTTTACCTTTTTCGCCTAGGTCCAAATACCCAGGTTTTTCCCCGATATTTTCTTATCCTATTAGTATCCACAACCTGTGTATAGTGAGTATTTATGAAACATTTTTATATTAAAAAATGCATTTCTTTCTCTATTGCCACTGTTTTTTTAGCAAATCAGTGTTTATTGCTTCATGCTGGCAATTCCACCAGAAATAAACGATTAAATACTCAAGTACAACAACGTGTGGAAACTGCCAGACGAAGTTCTTCCTATTCGATTGCTAGAGGAGCGCAGTTGGCCAATGCCAATTGTGATGTAGGAACCGTAAAATGTGTATTAAACTTTTTAAAACCGGCCACGCAAGCGAAAGACCCGGAAAAAGCAACCATCTGCGTACCTGCTAGCAAGCGTGATACTAAAAACAAGGTCTGTATAAACGCGGCAGCTTTTGCCCATGGAGCAATACATGTGGCGGTGTCTGATTCTAAAAATTCATGGTTATATTACAATCACAAACAAACTAAAGTGTTGGGAAGTGATAAAACTTATATTGTTAAAACAGCTCCATTCCCTATCCGTGAAGTGGCGCCTGATGTTTTCGAATTAGTAGCACAATGGGGCACATATTATGATTCAGACATAGATGCCTTAAGTAAATATTTTAAAGGAGTTGTTACTCCTTCTACGTGTGGAAAAAAAGATGCAAACACTTGTCACGAGGAAATGGCAGCTCTAATCGGCCTTGCCTTTTTAGCCACCCAACAGAACAGTACCGCTAAAAAAGCCGCTCGGAAAACTGCGACTAAAATCTTGAAAAACAAATGGAAATCCGATGATGGAGGAATTGTCATTAAAGGAGCAATTGCTGCGTTGGGGGTACTTAACTCGCAAGCAGCATGGGCAGACATTGACACATTTGTAACCAAAACTTCCTTACCCAATGTTATATATGATGCCATGGGATTGATGAGCGTTGAGGGAATAGCCGATTTAGGAATTAGCTTAAACTCGGCAGGATATGCCTCAACCTCCCAATACTACAACACCTCCAACAGGCGTTTTACTTATTTAGATACGTTAGCAGCTCAAAAACAAGGGTTTAAGTATCCTTATAATAACCCGGCATTTCAATATCCCAATAATAACGTATTTGAAGAAATTGGTTATTTTATCGGTCGGGAGGCTGCTGAGGGCAATAAATCCGCGCAAAAATTAGCCAACAAAATTCTCAACTCGGCTATTCGTTATGCAAAGAACAAAACGACTCCGCCAACCCCTTTCAAACAACGCATTGTAACAACTGGAGGAGCTGGCCCAGCAATCCCCGCACCGGATACACGCAAATTTGAAATTTACGGTGGCCATTGGCCCGTAGTTGTGGGTATTATGGATGGGGCAACAAGCGCAAATCGGCCGTGGTCTATAACGCCCAACCGCAATGGAGTATTCCATTTAATACAACATGTATTCAATAAAGGATTTTGGGATCTTAATGCTGGAACATATGCGCGTGTGTTCAATATTGCAATGGCGTATGGAGATGCTTTGACTAAACAAGGGACATTCCCTCGCATGTCAAAACAATCAAAGGGCTATCTCATTACAGAAAAACGCTATAAAAAGATAACTCAAATAAGAACGCTTAGCTATCAAGCTGACATGGCTATTTTTGCCGTATCTGCATTTCTTTCTTTTGCATCTTTATCAGAAGTGCTTTCCTCCATATATAAGACGGGGCGTTGGTTAAAAAAACAAGTCAGCTCTGTTAAAAAAATTATGAAATATAGTAGAAGAGTAGCTACTAGAGTCCCCCGTGCAACAGCCACAACTATTTCAGCTGCGGCAACGGGTCGAGCTACTACTCAAACTGCTGTTAGAAGAGTCCGCGCTGCCGCTGCGGCGGGCACAATAACAGGTACTAAAGTTGCCACAACGGATTCTAAAAAAGCCAAAAAGCGCACAAACATAAAAGACAAAAATACTAAGCCACGCTAGCTTACATACTGCACAAGTAGCACCTTGTCGGCCGTCAACGCGAGTCTGCCACTTAATAATCTATTAATTGTTTTCAGATCTACACCATTTCCAAGAGCAACGACACTCGTAAAAGTCGCACACAATACTATATAGTTTAAACATTTTGCCAAAGACTCTCTTTTCATGCTCCTTGCTGTTCTGCACAAGTGAATTCTAGCACGATCAAATCAATATCGTCCTATCATAAAGCCATAAGCAATTCAATGGTGTCAGCGGGCACTGAAAACGCACAAATCTTAGAAATTCCAGACAAAAGACCTATTTCTCCTGTAGGCCTCAATGCCCTTGTTAAAAAAAACATGAAACTGCTAGAATGGCCTTATACATCAGCTAAGAGGGAACATCTCCTATGAAAAAATTATCTATATTCAGCATAGTTGTAGGATTTTTTGTGCTTACATCCTCTTCCTACGCGCAACAAAAACCCGAGAAAACATGGCTCAACCGGTTTACAAATCCGATTGTACATCCTCAACGTAAGTCTCAAAAAGAAGCACACTATATTTGGCATCCCGCACCTCCAAGGGATTTACAACCTACTATCAAACACGCGGTTACCCGCCAAGTACGTGAAGCTCAGCAAGCAAAACAAATTTTCTCCCTTTACAACGACGCCCGTGTAACACGAATGTGCAGAGAGTGGGACGGATGCGAAGAATGGGCCAAAGGCAAATATGCACTGGATAACTCTTTTAGAATTACTGACGCCGAAGTAGAATATTTTTTTGATAACGGGAAATGGATATATACCCTCTATATAGAAACCATGGAAGATGGAAAGCGTCACGCGTACGAACTTGAAAAAACCAAGAAAGGAGAAAAATTCTCCCTCGCAAAAGAAATAAAAGAATTTCCAGGACATCCGGACGAGCATATCTATTCCCAACACGCCGGCTATCCGGAGGAAAAAGAAATAGCCCAACGGTGGCAAGATTGGTTTAGTATTTTAAAAATCGGGGCTGACTATCGTGATGCACAACATGTTTCCTGGAGCAGTAGAGGTGTAGAAGAAATGATAGTGTTGTGGGACTCGCAAGACAAGCAAAAACCCATCGGCTGGGCCCGTGTGCTATACGTTGCCATAAAAGTAAACCCTCCAGAAAATTTAGGTCCCCTGGCCATCAAAAGAATAGTGGTAGTGGCCAAACAACAATATCGCGGTGGCCCTTATACCTATTCGAACGGCAAATGGAAACACCATATTATGGACAGAATTAGGTTTTAAGAAATTTATAAAACATTATAATTTTCGGCCTTGTTTGTTTTAGCGGTTTAATACTCTATTACTGCAGGGAATACCATTAAAGAAATGGCAATTAACGTTACAAACGTCCAACGTATGTGTGATACACAAGATAAACTAGGCAACAGCAAAAACCCCGCAATTAGCGGGGCTTTGTTATGTCAAAATTGGCTACTTATTGTTGGGGGGCAATTGCCTGCGCATGCGCTTCTTGCAACAAAGCCAAAAGATCTTCCAATGGGATATCTAACCAGGCAGATAAGTTCAGAACAAGAAACTCTTCTCCTTCAATTTCATACACTCTAAATAATTTGTAAGAAATTTGTTTTTTATATTGTTTAATATTTTGTATGGTAAGTGGCACACACTGCAATACAATATAAGAAGTGCTTCCGCCTTTTTGCATTTTTATTGTTTGAATATCCATATTTAAAATTTCATGCCAAGGGATTAGCGCCCCCGGAATTTGCTTACCTGATAAGGCAGGTATGGAAAGTTCATAAATCGTTAGAACTTCTTTATTCATAGTTAACACGGGGATTTGACGCGCAGCCAATCCTTTACCCACCAATAACGCCGAAATGCCAAAAACTAATAACGAAGCTACTCCAACCACTAATCCTTCCACCTCTCCTTTGGAAAGAAATGCGAGACAAACCCCACCCAAGGCAAGCACAACACAAAGAATAAACAAAGGCAAAATCTTCTTTTTACTAAGTAAGAAACTAACTGTTTCTCCTCGTTTCAAGGTTTCTTTATAGGCCGTTATGTCCATTATTGTTTCCTCCGTTATTTTACTATTCTTATTGTACCATAAATGAATACCTATTCCCCTATCAAATCCCTCCCAGACCCAGGCCAACTTGACAGGAAAACGCCCTATGTGGTGGCCCAAATTTAATAAATACACCCTTACTTAGTTAAGGGGCTTTATAGTGTCCAAAAGTAGATAGGTTTGCACTAGGCAAGGAGCGACTTTATCTCTTGCTTTACTTTGGCTAAATCACTACAAGAGAGAAGCGGAATAAGTGCATTGATTTCTTCTACGCTCTTATTCCACCATTTAAGTTTAAGTAGCAGGTCAATGAGTTCATCATCAAAGCGTTTGCGGACGGTTTTGGCAGGGTTTCCAGCCACAATGGTGTAAGGTGGCACATCTCTAGTTACCACGCTGTTTAGACCAATAATCGCCCCATCGCCAATATGCACGCCTGGGAGTATTGTGGAGTTTTGCCCAATCCACACATCATTGCCAACAACAGTATCCCCCTTTAAGGGAAGTTCTTTTGTTACGGGGGCCAGCGCATTGCCCCAATCTCCGCCCATGATATAGAACGGATACGTCGTTACGCAGTTCATCCGGTGATTAGCCCCATTCATCACAAACTCCACGCCTTTAGCAATCGCGCAGAATTTGCCAATAATCAGTTTATCGCCGATAAACGGATAGTGGTGGGTTACGTGTTTTTCAAATTGGTCGGCGTCGTCGCCGTAATAGTAGGTATAGTCGCCGATAATGATATTCGGGTTCTTCACTACATTTTTAATATAGCAAAGGTCGGGGAGCTTCTCGTTCGGGAACACTTTGTTGGGATCCGGTATATTTTTCATACTTCCATTATAAAATATTTGCAGAACTACTGTGCCCAAAAAGCGCACATGGCATAATAAAAAGTGTCCATTTTCTCGTACAATTGCTACAATGGTTCAAGAGGTATAATATGACAGCATCTACGAACTATATAGAACGCAACCTAAAAATCATGCAACAATTTGAGCAAGTTATAAACACGGCAGACGAAACAAAAGCCGAGCAGCTAATTGCGCCGGATGCCCCATTTATCACGCCTGCAAGCCCTATGCCCTTGTATGGCGGAAAAGGATATTTGTCTTTGGTGCATTGGCTACGTAAGTCGTTCCCGGATGTGCAGTGGCACGCCTTGGATATGGTAGCACAGGATAACAAAGTGGCCGTTTTGTGGGAGTGTACAGGCACACACAAGGGCGACTTTATGGGCATTCCTGCTACGCAAAAGAGTTTTAAAACTACGTTTATGAACTTTTATTATTTCAACGAAAAAGGCCAAATTACCAAAGATATAGCTGGAGTGGGTATGATTGGTATTATCCAAGCCCTAAAAGCATAAGCGTGTGTTTAAAAGCTTTAACCCCTTGCTTAAGTGTAAGGGGTTTTTTATTTCCCCATCGAATCCCCAAAGTCCAGGTTAAGTCTATTGCCAGCGGAGGCACTTTCCCATTTGTCGGCGAGCTTTTTCTACTTTTTGCGGTTTATATGCTTTGGGTAACATGGGTTTCCCTTCGGTCTTTTAAATTGCGTGATGTGACTTCACGCGTAATCTGCATATATTCTAGAAGCTTGTTGTACTTGCGCACCAATTATGCCACAATGTAAGTATGAAAATAGGAATTATTTGTGCGCTTGAAAAAGAACAAAAGCAACTTTTGACCCGGCTACCGGGTGCCCAACAACGGAAGTTCGGTCCGTTTGTTTTTCACCGCTTTTGCCAAAACGGTAACGAGCTGATTGTTACACAGAGCGGAATTGCCAAAGTCAATGCGGCTGCGTGTGCGGTAGAATTAATTAACCGCTTTGCCCCGGATGCGATTATCAATTCGGGGGTGGCCGGAGGATTGAATCCGCAATTAAATTCGTTAGACGTGGTAGCCGGCAGCCAGTACGTTCATCATGACGTATTTTGCGGCCCGGAAAACGAGTGGGGCCAAGTGCAAGGACTTCCTTCCTTTTTTCAGGGAGATAAAAATCTGCTTGCCACCGTGGAAGCGTTACAACAAGAAGGGCGTTTTTCTCGCCCGGTACACGTGGGGTTGATTTGTACCGGCGAGCAGTTTATTACCGACCCGCAAGCGTTGCAATCTATTGTGCAGCGGTTCCCTCATGCGTTGGCGTGCGATATGGAATCGGCATCATTTGCGCAGGTATGCTATATGTATCAGGTGCCGTTTTTGAGTTTCCGTATAATTAGCGACGTGGTTGGTAAAGAAACCAATAATGCGCAACAGTACGAAAATTTTTGGGAGAACGTGGCCCATGCCGCCTTTGAAAACACGTGGACGTTTGTGATGGCGGTATTGTCCGGAAAATAGGACGAATGAAATCGTTTACTTAACATAAAAGAGCCCCGCACACGCGGGGCTTTCTATTTCCCTATTCCCCCAAGTCTAGGTAAATTTAGTGAGTAAATTTATACAATGTAACCGATGAATTATACATATCATTATCAATCGTTGTTGGGCGGTATTACCATGGCAAGCGACGGAACCCATTTAATCGGCCTGTGGTTTGATGGGCAAAAATACTTTGCTGACTCGTTGCGTGGGCCTGTACAGGAAAAATCATTCCCTGTTTTTAAGGATACTTGCCGTTGGCTGGATACTTATTTTAGCGGTAAGGATCCGGGTTTTACACCCCCCATTGCCATGCGCACTACTCCATTTCGTAAACAAGTATGGGAAATTATGCTACAAATTCCATATGGACGCACGTTGACATACGGAGAAATTGCAGATAAGATTGCCAAAAAAAGGGGAATGAAAAAGATGTCTGCGCAAGCCGTTGGCGGGGCGGTGGGGCATAACTCTATTTCGCTCATTATCCCCTGTCACCGCGTGATAGGTGCCGGTGGCAATTTAACAGGATATGCGGGTGGTATAAAAACAAAAATTAAATTACTTAATCTTGAAGGCATTCAGCTAAAAGGTTAAAGTGCACCCAACATGGCTGTAGCTACGACGGAGGCAGTCCATAGTCCTTCCGGTAATTCTCATACAAAAACTACTGAAAATGCTTAAAATTTAAGGTTTTTTGTTATTTAGCCATTACAAAAGATATAGTTTCATGCCCAACAGGCATCGAACTCTCGACGGAGAGGTGTCCAAAACTCTGCCCACAAAAATTATACAAAAAGTACTGAAAATTTAAGCATTTTTTATATGTTTTGGACAGGGCTCGACGGGGGTTCGATGCGCAACCTGGGAATTGTAGGCAGAAAATTAGTGTCCAAACGTGGACACTTTTCGTCGTAATCTGTGTATATTTTCAGTTATTTTGTGGAGCGTTGGGATGGCGAAGGTGGTAATTCTTTACCGACGTCTTCTACGATTGACAGTTCTTCATAATCGTCCTCTTCTACGAAACACCGCCCAAGATAAGCATGCCCTCCATCAATAGCAACACGTTCGCATTTGCACTGTTTGAAGTCATGCCGAAAGTGGGATGTAATGACATCTCCACAGAATTTACATCTAATTCGATTTAATTTTATTCCTTTCATGTGAACAGTATGCCATACTGTTGGCCTAGAAGTGTAGTCTTATTTCGTAAATTGCTATAATTAAATATATGAAGACCTTGTTTATTTTAGCCGGAGCCAACGGTAGTGGCAAAAGTACAATTGCCAAAGAGCTGTTACCTGAAGAAAATATCGTCTACGTAAATGCTGACGATATTGCCAAGGAACTTTGCCCCGAAAACATGCAATCGGCCCGTATCCAGGCAGGAAAAGAAGTTCACGCACGTATTGATAAATTACTAGCCGAAGGGAAGTCTTTTGCATTGGAAAGTACACTATCCGGCATGGTCCATGTAAAAACGATCGAAAAGGCCCAAAAGGCAGGATATGATGTGGTTATTATTTATGTCTTTGTAGATAAGCCGGAAGATTGTATCGGGCGTATTCAAATGCGTGTTCAAAATGGTGGGCATCCCGTTCCGGATGAAGATGTGATTCGGCGTTTTGAGAGAAGCAAACATAATTTTTGGTATAAATATAAAGATTTGGTTAATTTTTGGGTATTGTACTATAATGGTGGTGGACATGTTGTGCCTGTAGCCGACCAAGAAAAAGGCAGAGATATTGAAATTCTGACCGAAAATCTTTATACTGTTTTTAAGAGGAACTTATGACAAAGCTGACAGCTAAATTAACTCGTATTGCGGATCGAGCCGTACAAAAAGCCCAAGAAGAAAACCGCAAAAACGGGATTCCTAACATGTATGTAATCAACGGCAAGCAAGTATGGCAGATGCCGGATGGGTCGTTTACGGATAAAAACCCCTTCTAAACCGTTTTTACGCAGAAAAAGGCCCCGCAAAACGCGGGGCTTTCTTATTTCCCTACCAAATCCCCAAAATCTAGGCCGACTTGCTTACACGCTTTGTTGGACTCGCAAACCGTCTTTTCTTCCACGCCCACTAGAGTCATCCCACGTTTTGGTAAGTTCATGAC
>JBGUMP010000022.1:0-4156 GCA_045116875.1 Elusimicrobiaceae bacterium
TATCTTCCAAACTGCACACCAAAGCCCCTGTGCCTGCCACAGCCCCGGCCTTTGTGCAAGACGTTTTGGGTGAAATGATTGCCGGCCGCGGGGACGATTTACCCACCAGCAAAATGCCGGAAGGCGGCGTATTCCCCACCGGAACTACACAATATGAAAAACGCAATATTGCCTTGATGGTACCGGCTTGGGATCCGCAGTCTTGTATTCAATGTGGTTTCTGCTCGCTCGTTTGTCCGCACGCAGCCATCCGCATTAAAGCGTATGATGAAGCCGAATTGAAAAACGCTCCGAAAAACTTTAAATCTGCCGACGGAAAAGCCGACCTGGCTGGCAAAAAATTCACCGTGCAAGTAGCGGTGGAAGATTGTACCGGTTGCGGTGCGTGTGTGTTTAACTGCCCCGGCAAAAACAAACAAGATCCGGCCAAGAAAGCCATCAATATGGTACACCAGCTTTCCGTGCGCGACCAAGAAATTGAAAACTACGATTTCTTCTTGCGTGTAAAACAAGCGGAAGTGAAAACCAAAAAGGAAACCGTTAAAGGTTCCCAAATGCGCAAACCCTTGTTTGAGTTCTCGGGTGCGTGTGCGGGTTGCGGTGAAACTCCTTATGTAAAACTTTTAACGCAACTGTTTGGCGATCGCTTAGCCGTTGCCAACGCCACGGGTTGTTCTTCCATTTACGGCGGCAACTTGCCTACCACGCCTTATTGCCAACGCGAAGACGGCAAAGGGCCGGCTTGGGCAAACTCCTTATTTGAAGACAACGCCGAATTTGGTTTAGGCATGCGCTTAGCGTTTGACCAATTAAATCACGATGCCAAGGCCGCGCTCACCGCTGCCAAAGCGGACGACAACCTCAAAGCTCACGCTGCTTTGTTTGACGCTATTTTGAATGCCGACCAAACCACCGACGCCGGCGTTGAAGAACAACGCAAACGGGTCGCTGAACTCAAAGGCATCTTAAATAAAGGCGCTGAAAAAGGATGTGAAACTTGCAAACGCATTTTAAGCTTGGCTGACTACCTCATCCGCAAATCCGTGTGGATTTTGGGCGGTGACGGTTGGGCCTACGATATTGGATACGGCGGGTTGGACCACGTATTAGCTTCCGGCAAGAACATCAAAATCTTGGTGCTTGATACCGAAGTATATTCCAACACCGGCGGTCAAATGTCTAAAGCCACTCCGTTAGGGGCCAAGGCCTTATTTGCCGCAGGTGGTAAACAAATGCCGAAAAAAGACCTCGGTATGATTGCCATGACCTACGGGAACATTTATGTAGCGCAAGTAGCCATGGGTGCCAACATGAACCAGACCATCCAAGCCTTGGCGGAAGCCGATGCTTACGACGGTCCGGCCCTCGTGATTGCCTATTCCCACTGTATTGCGCACGGGATTGATATGTCCAAAGGTATGGGCGAAGCCAAACGCGCGGTACAAGCCGGGCGCTGGATCCTCTACCGCTTCAACCCCGAAGCCCGCTATGAAGGCAAAAACCCGCTCCACGTGGATTCCCCACTTGGTGCGCCGACCTTGCCGTTAGCCGATTATATGAGTGGCGAAAACCGCTTCAAAGGCTTAATGCGCGATAACCCGGAACTTGCCAAAGTGCTCATCAAACGGGCAGAAAGCGAGTATGCCTGGCGGCGTGATCTCTACAAGCAATTGGCGGCCATTACGCCTGCTGAAAAAGTAGAGAAATAGTCCTAGCGGACAGCAACGCCCGCGCAGAACGATTAAAAACCCCTCGTGGTTCTTATCCGCGAGGGGTTTTAATTTTACAGCATCACACACGTTGGCTACGCAATTGTAGTTATTTAGCCCACAACTGCGCACTGACAAAAAACTCCCATGGTAATACCAGGGGAGTTGAATTGCTCCAAAATATAGTAATTAATCTATCTTGATAATCCTATTACCATATCAGCCCCAAAAGCTGTTTTAAAGAGTTCCTGCTTTTCCTTAGGCAAAAGATTAAAACCAGACTTAAATGAAAACACTTGTCGGGGTCCTAGTTCCAGCAGTTCTCTATGCATATTGTTAAAAACTACTTCCCAATAAAATGCTGGGGATACTTGTAAAAGCTCAGTCCAAGGAAAAATTTGTACCACAAATGTGTCTCCCTCTAATAAATTAGGTACAGAAGATAGAATGTTTCTACTAGAGTGAGTTGCACCGCAGTGTACAAAAATCAGCTTATCCGGGTTCTGCTCATGCAACTGTTGTAGATGCTCCACCCATTTTTTATTTCGTTCAATAACGATTGCAGAACTACGTGCAAAGTTGTATCGATTATCTTTTTCTTGTGGTGTCATTTCCGACAGACCTCTCTCTTTAAGAAATGCATCCGTTACCGCACTTTGTGGTTCAATTCCTACTACTTCCACACCCAAATCCATAATTTTTTTCAAAAAATCAAATGCCATCTGTTCCTTTGTAAACAGGGCTTGTTTTAAATCTTCTTCCGTCCGTATCCTCAAAGGATTTGGATGGTCAGAAAAAGTGCTTTTTCCTAACGTATCTGGAACGTACTCTGTAGGAAAAATAATTTTCAAGTCAGGATTATTTTCCCTGAGTGACTTAAGTGCTTGAAAAATTGTTCTGTAGGTCCCCGGGTGATAATGAGTTTCTCCCATAAAAATAAATCCACCCGGCCTTGCCGGTAAATAATTTTCCCAGGGGATATCTCTGTACACTTGAACTTGCAAATGTTTCAAAAATTCAGTTTCATGCTCTGCCCATTTTTCCAAATTATTCATTATAAAGTTAGAAGCATTATATACCGCTTGTTCATCTAATTTCCCATATTTGGGAAATAAATCCCTGGACAGAGTAGGAGTATAGGATTTAAGTTTCCAATTTTGTCCAACTTTCATAATCTCTGATACTAAACTATTTTGTGTATCAAACAAGGCAGACACCCTCAAATCTTTTCTTCCACCCCGAAAGACACGATGTGTAGCAATTCCGTTCACAGGCAAAATGGCTCGTTCTGAAGGTGTTAAAACATGTTGTCTCACAACTGCGGCAACTTTGCTACTAACCCTGTTGGCAGGTATTCCACGAGGGCTCTTTGGTAATTGGGCATATCCCGCCGAAATGCTCATCTCAACTATTATCAACCCTAAAAATAATTGTTTCTTCATACTATTATTCAAATACATTTTAACGTAAAAAAACAGAGTCTTAAGACCTAATTTTTCCTAGGCCCTGGGCCTACATTTATTGCCAAGTGATGTTTCTTTTTCTACAATTAAGTATGCGTTATTTGGCCGCCATACTGGGGCTGCTACTTGCTTCTCATCACGTTTTTGCCCACAACCACAAGATGATACTCCCCCAGCTCGTCCAAGAGATGGGCAAACTTGAGTTTTTGCCAGTTTCAATGCAAGCAACCATCTCCTCTCGCCTGAAAATAACCTATTTGCCCGAAGGTGCACTGGCCCGCTGGAATCCTAAAACAGACACGTTTGAAGTATCTAAGGCGCATTGGAAAAAATCTCCCCACGTGCATTGCTTACTTCCGCTTTTTGTACACGAAAGTGTTCATTCTTACTTTGTAAAAAAGGCACACACGCTGGGCTTTGCCTGGCCTTGAGCTAGATGCCAATTATCATGTACAACACTACGCGATGCAAGGCCGTATGGGTTATGATGTAACCGACTGGTTTAGCCCTAACCTGGCTCTGCGTTACACGCGTTTGCATCAAGAAGGATACAGTGATGGTGCACAAAATGTGTCAGCTGAAAATGCGGACTATTTTACTGGCATGTTAGGGGCCGATTTCCAACTAGAAAAGCGCCTCAGCCAACATACAAGCGTGCTACCGCACCTCTACACAGGGTTATCGTATGATTTTGTCAGCGATGACAACAACAGCCGCGTAACGTTATCAGATGCTACCGGTTATAATGTATTCGGGGAACGGTTGCACCGTTTAGCATTTGAAGTAGGCACGGATGTAACTGTACGTCTGTACCACAGCGCAGAAATCATGTTAGGATACGTAGGATCTTTCCGTCACGACTACAACGCTCATACAGGCACCCTTAAATTACGCTATCTGTTCTAACGCAGACAGCATGATGTTTCCTACGGCCACGGCTTTTATTGCGTGGCCGTTTATTTATGTAAGAAACTGGCAAATTAT
>JBGUMP010000023.1:0-17869 GCA_045116875.1 Elusimicrobiaceae bacterium
CAATCCGGAAGTCAAAAAGCATGCGGATGCTATCTGTGCCGCGCTGGAAGAAAAGGGTATTTCTGTCCTGTTAGATGACCGCGACGAACGCCCCGGTATTAAGTTCAAAGATATGGACCTTATCGGTTTACCGCACCGCTTGGTAGTCAGCTCCCGCACAGTGGCTGACGGTCAATGCGAGTACAAAAACCGTAAAGAAAAAGATTCCGTACGCTGGAACTTAACCGAAGCGGTAGAAAAACTTACTAACTTAATAAAGAAATAACATTCCCCCTTCAAAAACAGCCCCGCTTTTTAGCGGGGCTGTTGTGTTATTTTGAGAGCTTATTTCTTTTTGGGATACAGCACATCCGTAAATTTTTTAAACTCCTGTTCTCCCCCGCGGATATGCAAATTGACCGACAGAACATAGACATCCTTGGTCAAAATATCGCGCCAGTTATCGGGGAACTTTACAAAATCTTTAAACGTGGTAATAAGCGGCAGACCCGCGCGGGTTTCTTCGAACGTGTGCAGGTGTTCTTCCGTATAGTACTGGTGATCCGGGAAGCGCCATTTTTGACGCAAAATAAGTCCCAAATCTTTAAGCGTACGCTCAAAACTTTCCGGGTGCCCCAGCGCACAGAAACATGCCACAGGGCCTTTAATTGCGTCCAATTCCACCTGTTGGGTTGTACAAATATTTACATAATATTCCGGGCGGTGTTCGCTTTCCAGTACCTCTACCGTATCGTTATACAAACGTACTTGATCGCGCACATCTTCCAGTTCACGTTCGGTTACCTGATCACAATGTGTTAAAATAACCAAATTAGCGCGTTTTAAGCCATCTAACGGCTCGCGCAAAATACCATAGGGTAATAATTCCTTATTACCGAACGGATTTTTAGCATCTATCAAAATGATATTCACGTCCCGTTTTAATGCAAAATGCTGTAGGCCGTCGTCCAGTAAAATAATCTGGCTTTTAAAGCGGCGCAGTGCCTCGTTAGCGGCATCCACGCGCTTATTGGCAATTACTATAGGTACTTGGTATTTGCTCAAAATACGGCTCATCATAAATGGCTCGTCTCCGGCTAGCCGCCAATCCGCATCAGGGTTATCGAACAGAATAACCGGCCCGGAAGATTTTTGTTGTCGTTTATAGCCGCGCGAAACAATAGCTACCCTGGTACCCTGCTTGGCCAGCGTAGTAGCCGCCAAGAGAACCGTGGTAGTTTTGCCGGTTCCCCCTGCCGTCAAATTACCAATACAAACCACGCGGGAATTAACACTTTGCGTGTTTTTCCATCCGTTTTCGTACAAGGCCCGATGTGTACGTGAGCCAAAACCATACAATTTGCTGGCCACTTTAAGCACACCACGCCCCAACGAATTATCTTCCAACTTTTCCTTTAATGCAAGTAAATTCATAAAAACTCCAAATTCATAGTATAGTTATTTTAGCAAAAATAAACACCCTTGAATGAGAAAGGTCGCAAAACCCAACAAGTGCTATGTTTTCTGCCGCCAGATATGCTATAATAAGAGTGTTGAAAATCTCACAAGTGATTTACGGGCGTGTAGCTCAGCTGGGAGAGCGCCTCGTTCGCAACGAGGAGGTCGTCGGTTCGATCCCGATCACGTCCAAAATCCGTAGTTCACTCAAGCTTTCCGCTTTTCCATTTTGTTTGTTATTTAACATCCGGCACAAGGATTGCTCCGTCGCACCCTAAGAATTCTGTATATTTTTGTAATTGATCAGCGGTACGCGCTTCTTCTGTGGGCTTAAAAGAAATCACCCATTTTTGGTCCGTCATGGCTTTAGGCGCTTGTTGCGGAGGTCGTTTAAAGTACTCCCCTACTTGCGTAAATACGGGATTAATATTCCCTGTTTCACCATGTGATACCACAAAATAGGTAGCACTTTTTCCGCCCAGTGCTGAACTTAATGCCAAAATCCCATTCTTAGATACATGCGCCGCTCCGGCTACAACAACAACTAACGAATTTTCATACCCTGGCTGGGCACGTAGCTGGCGGATGTGCTCAGTCCACTTTGCGTGCCGTAACGAAAAGCCGACATAACTACGGGAAAAATCCACATAATCATTGCTTGTGAACATATTCACCGAAGATGCACCCGTTTCTTCTTGTACTATTTTGGATAGTTCAATACGCGGATCCAGCCCCAACACTTCCACCCCCATTTCATGCACCGCATCGGCCACTGCCAAGTTAAACGTGTTACCGGCTGTTACTTGTGCATATTCGGCATCATTGCGGGCTAATGCAAGCGGGATGTCACTATCCAAGCGGGCACTTGGGTCATTTGTGTCAAAGAGATGTTCAAAAGCGACCACTATTTTGCGCGATGGATTTTGTTGTACCACGGTCTGTATCATGCGGATGATTTCTTCCTGTACAGGGTGCGTAAAGCTGTTTGCGGGAGAATGAGACTCCCCAATAAAGAGGTAATCTAACCCTTGCGCAATCAAACGATAATACGGAATATCCGTGTCCTCAAACGGCTCCATACGCATACTCCCGTAAAACTGGGAGCCCTCTTTTTGCGCTTGGAACGCTATATTTGCCGCCTTATCAACAGCTTGCTGATAAAATTGTTTGTCCAGTTCCACAAAACGCGGGAAACGCTTGGCATCCAGCGCTAATTCTTCGACCTTAAGTGTAGCCTCCTGTGCCGATTTATACTCTGGGCTTTTGAGGTATTTAGCAGTAAGACCCAACCTGGACGTTGCTGTTTCTTGCGCAACAGCAGCTATTTTTTCAGAAAGAGAAGATAATAGCTGGGTGGATGACGCTTTCGGTAAATTTATAGATGGGTGTACAACCGATGAACGAGCAACCCTCTCAACATGTTCTGCAGCACTAGGTCCACCATTTACCCGCAACCGTGAGGCATCTACCCTACTGGGAGATACGGGTTTTACGCTCTTTTTGGGGGTCATTCTCCCAACTGAGCCTATCTTCTTGGGCACTTTGGGGACACGCTGGGCCATCATACTCCCAGCCGGAAGTAGGCACAGAACTAGTAAAACAATGAATTTTTTTACACATGTATTGTTCATATGTATAGTTTATCGGTTTACGCAAAATTTTCAAGGGCATTTGGACCCATTCAATGGGAGCCAAAAGACCTAAATGTGTGTTGGACACCTAAAATCTGCGGTAGGGAGTTCCCTTTTCTATTCTAAAAAGTTACAATATATGTATATTTTATCTGTATGAGGATCCTATGTCTAGCAAAATCCGTGTAAGTGAAGTAGGCCAATACTTGGGCCAAGAAATTACCTTAAAGGGCTGGCTATATAACAAACGCTCCAGCGGCAAACTCCATTTTCTGCAACTACGCGACGGCAGCGGTATTATCCAATGCGTCATGTTCAAAGGGGAAGTATCCCCCGAACTGTTTGAACTGGGTGACAAAGTAACGCAAGAGTCCTCTATCATTGTAACGGGGACAGTGCGCGAAGATAAACGTTCTCCTCTCGGTTTTGAATTAGGAGTGAAAAATTTAGAGGTTGTTCAAATGGCAAAAGACTACCCCATTACGCCCAAAGAACACGGACCGGAATTTTTGATGCATAATCGCCACCTATGGTTGCGTTCTGCACGGCAAATGGCCATTTTGCGCGTACGTGATGAAATAATTTTTGCCATTCGCGAATACTTCCATAAAAACGGGTTTATTCTGTCCGACTCTCCCATTTTGACCCCTGCCTCCTGCGAAGGGAAAAGCACCTTATTCGAAACCGATTACTTCGGCGAGAAGGCCTTTTTATCCCAAAGCGGACAACTTTATGGGGAAGCTTCTGCCATGGCGTTGGGCCGCACATTTTGTTTTGGTCCCACCTTCCGTGCGGAAAAATCCAAAACGCGCCGCCATTTAACTGAGTTTTGGATGGTAGAACCCGAAGTTGCCTACAACGATTTAGATGATAATATGGACCTGGCTGAAGATTTTATTAAATACATTGTTGGCCAAGTGCTCAAAAATCGTGCGGCTGACTTAAAAATATTGGAACGCGATACCACCAAGCTACAAGCCACGTTAGAGAAAAAATTCCCTCGCATTGATTACACGGATGCCATCGAAATTTTGCATAAAAAAGGCAATAACACCCAATGGGGCGGTGATATCGGTGGAGATGAAGAAACTTTATTGGGAGAGGATTATGATACCCCCATTATGATCCACCGTTATCCGGCCGCTATTAAAGCATTCTATATGAAACGCGACCCCCAAAACCCCAAAGTGGTCCTGGCGGTTGACGTCATTGGCCCGGAAGGGGCCGGCGAAATTATCGGTGGCAGTGAAAGAGAAACCGATTACGATGCCCTATTAGCCCGCATGAAAGAACAAGATCTGGATCCCGCCGGATACGATTGGTATTTAGATCTGCGCAAATACGGCAGCGTTCCCCACTCCGGCTTTGGTATGGGGATTGAACGTATGGTGCGCTGGGTTTGCGGTCTTCAGCACGTGCGGGAAACCATTCCATTTCCGCGCATGATGGACAAAATTCGCCCGTAATTTATGCCTAACGCGCTACCTCAACATATTGCAATCATTATGGACGGCAATGGCCGCTGGGCCAAAAGCCGTCGTTTGCCACGCCTGGCCGGCCACAAAGCAGGGGCCGAGGCCGTCAAACGCACCATTGAGGCAGCGCAAGCATTAGCAATCCGTTTTTTGACTCTTTATGCTTTTTCCACTGAAAACTGGTCCCGTCCGCAAGACGAAATCGACGGCCTGATGGATCTGTTGTCAAAAACGCTAGATACCTATACCAGCGAAGCGCAACAAAAAAATTATCGGCTGCTAGTGAGCGGTGAGAGAACCAAACTTCCCCCCTCCGTCCTCACCAAAATCGATGCGGCCATACAAACAACGGCACACAATACAGGGTTAACGGTTAATTTAGCGTTAAATTACGGTGCCCGGCAAGAAATCGTACAGGCGGTAAATGCCCTTCTTGCTACCGGGAAAAAGAATATTTCTATGCAAGATATTGCCGCTCACCTCTATCAACCCACCTTGCCGGATCCTGAATTAATTATTCGCACTTCGGGTGAAGAACGCTTATCAAACTTTTTATTATGGCAAGCGGCATATAGCGAGTTTTATTTTACCCCGGTTTTGTGGCCTGATTTTAACGCGCAAGAATTACAACTGGCTCTCAACGTCTACGCTCAACGTACACGCCGATTTGGCGGAATTAATGGGCGATAAAACCCTTTTTCTTACCCCATGCATTCGCTTAAAAATATACTATAATAGTACAAAGATGAAATTACTTTCGGATTTGTGTTTTCTGCAGGTCTCGTAAAAAGGGTTATGCGGTTAATTGTAACAAATATTAGTGTAGGTGTATGGGCAGCGGCCTATATCAAAAATACAATCCAGCAATTTGCTCCCGCACTGGATAAACCGTTTGTGTTAGGGCTTCCAACCGGCGGCACTGTACTGGATATGTATGCTATTTTGCGTACCTTTGCCAAAGAAAGACTCCTTAATTTCCAACACATACGCACATTTAATATGGATGAATACGTGGGTCTTCCCGCAGGTCACCCGCAAAGCTATCACAGCTATATGCGACGTAATTTATTTGACCACGTAAATTTGTTGCCGGAACACATTTTTATGTTAAATGGCCAAGCTCCCGATTTAACACAAGAATGTGCCCGCTACGAACAAGCCATCCAACAACAAGGCGGAATTAATTTGTTTATCGGTGGAATCGGACGCAACGGACACTTGGCATTCAACGAGCCGGGGACCCCGTTTGATTCCCGCACTCATTTGGTAAATTTAACCCATAGCACACGCGAGGCCAATGCACGTTTTTTTCAAAATAATATTGATCGTGTGCCGCTTCAAGCACTTACCGTCGGCATTGGTACTATTTTGGAGGCCAAAGAACTTTTGTTTATTGCATGCGGTGTAAAAAAAGCCGCCGCGATTGCTTATTTGACTAGTCGCGAACCTTCTCCCCAATGGCCACTAACCGCATTAAAACTGCATCCACGGGCCACCTTACTGGCGGACTTGGATGCTTGTGTATTACTCTCCGGTGAATTAAAAAATCAACTGGACAATGCCATGCAAGCAGATCCGCATGCCGAACAATGGGTATTAACTCTGCAGGGGTCTTCCCTATGAGCAAACGCACTATTTTACAACACGCCCTTGTCGTAACAACACGCGAAATTTTAACGGACTACTGCGTATGGATTGAAGACGGGCGTATTGCGCAATTGAGTCCCTCACTCCCCGCGGATACTACCTCGTGGCAAATTCATGATGTTCACAACGCCTGGATTATTCCCGCTTGGATTGATTTGCATATTCATGGCATGGGTGGGTTTGGCCCTGAATTAGGAACACCACAAGCGTTGTTGAATATGTCAACGTGTTTAGCTACGCAAGGGGTAGGGGCGTTTTGTCCTACACTCTACTGCGCTAAACCAGCACAAATGGCTTCTTTACTTACCCAATTACTGCCTGCGTTTGGCAAAGAAACAGGGGCACGCCTAATAGGATTTCATTTGGAAGGACCCTTTATTTCCCCCCAAAAACCGGGTGTAATGCGCCCGGAGGATATTGCCCCGGCCAACTTAAAAAGTTTTCAACAAATTTATGATGCAGCCGAAGGGAAGATAGCCATTGTTACATTGGCCCCCGAAGTGCCTGAGGTAGATGATATTATCGATTTTTGTATTCAAAAGAATATTGTGGTACAAGCGGGGCATACGAACGCAACCTATGAGCAAATGCAGACAGCCTTTGACAAAGGTGTATGCCGAGTTACTCATTTTGGTAATGCCATGAGCGGGCTACACCAACGTGCTCCGGGCGTAATGGGGGCCGTGCTTAACAACCCAGACATTTCATGCGAAGTGATTGCAGATGGAAAACATGTTCACCCGGCTTTACTGGAATTATTACGCCGCGTAAAACCCATTTCGCAAATCACGGCCGTTACCGATGCCTTGCGACCTACCCAACAATCTCACGGGCCGTTTTTGGCCAACGCAGAAGAAGTGGTGCTGGCAGAAGGAGTTTGGAAACGCAAAAGTGACAATGTAACTGCCGGATCGGCCTTAACAATGCGCGAAGCACTCAGCCAACTACTCCAGGCAGGATATACGTTTACCGAGGCAACACATTGCACCAGTATCAATGCCGCCCAGTTGATGAAATTATCTACCGGTTCTATACAAACCGGAGCGAATGCCGACTTACTTGTGCTAACGAAAGATCTACGTTTGCAGCAAGTGTGGTTACGTGGCACTCCTATTTTGTAATATTTATTCATCAAAAAACCCCGCCGAATATCGGCGGGGTTTTTGCTAATCTATCCTTGATTAGAAAGTGGCTTTCACAAATACACCGGCTTTGTTACTATCGTAGTCAAAGCGTTCCACGTTAGAATTGCGGGTGCGGAATTGATACCATACCCCAGCAGACAACCAATCTTTGAATTGATAGTCAAGTTCCGGACGAACGAGGAAGAGGTTATCTTTACGTTTGGTATTATCTACGCGTTTGGCATAGGCCATATTGTCCCAAGCCAATGTCAATGAAGCGGTCAATTTGTCAGTTAATTTATGAGCTCCATACAACGACACCAAGGTATCTGCGTAGTAGCGGTTAATACCACCATAGAAGGTTTCTTCCATGCTACGTTCACCGGATAAGCGGATGATATCGCGGGTAGAAGGTTTCCAGGTCAAAGCTACATAATAACCTACGAGGTCATTGTATTTATCAGCCCCTTCCAATTCGCGTTCATAGTCACGCATGTCATAGGTAACTTTAGCGGTACCGGTTACTTTAGACGCAATTTGACCATCAACCCCCAAACCGACGCTGTGGCCGTGAGAGTTTTTCACCTTGCCTTTGCCTTCTTGATAGTCGATATCAGAATAAGTGTATTCCGCAAAGAAATGGGTCTTGGCGCTCATGTTGTAGTAAAGGCGGGTACCCAAATTTACACGGTTGCGGTTAAGGTATTGCATTTCAGATTCATAGTAGCGGTCAAAAATGTCGCTAGCAAAGAAACCCAAACCAAACATTTTTTCATGAGAGGTTACATAAGAAAAATAACCTTTGTTGTTTAAACGTTCGTGACGTTCGGTTTCAGCATTGTTGGCAGGATCGGTGGTGTAGAGAATACGATCACCAATGTTGAATTGATCATTTTTCAGATCAAGGCCACCAAAAGCTTCCCAAAAATTGTTTTTGCTATGATTTTCGGTATAAGCATTGTAACCCACACCAGCATCCGCCGTTAACTTCAACCCTGTGGACGGAATAGGAGCTTTGTATTCGGCCCCTAAGCGGGTGGTGCTAATAAAAGAATCTTCGGTATTCTCGTTGGTCAAATAGATGTTGTCATCGTAAGTGACGGCTTCGGACACTGTAAAGCGAAGGGGCTTTTCAGCAGCCGCAGGCATGGCAGCAATAAGCGCTACTAACAGCAAAAGAACAGATGCTTTTTTCATTGATGCGTTTTTCCTTTTACTTTAATATTGAATAGAACTACTTACACATATATTTTATAATTTTATACCATGCGGCACAAGTCCAACCGTATAAATAATGGTGCTGCCGGATTATTTACACTCAATCGTATAGGAAATCTTATCAATTTGTTTATCCCAAATTTTAGCAAACAAACAACGACGGAGAAATTCTATACCCACACATATACCATAAATACTCAGTACACAAACAAGCATATTCAAAAGCATGTATGGAGAATCCCAATACAAATTGCTATGAAATAACTTTCTATACAAAAAAGGCGGTACTGGCCCCGTGCCGTGGATGATATACACAGCAAATGTATAAGAAGCCAGATTGTTGATGACAGGATGGTGTTTTATTGTAATCTCTCTAAATAATTCAAACAACGCAACGGCACTTATCAAATTAAAAATGGAAAGATAGGAGTACGCCCGGTTGTGTGGCAATAAGCTAAAAATAAAAGTGAAAAGCACACAAATTAAAAAGGATCCCCCCTTTCTTATCCAGCAACTCTGGACATTAACTGCTGTCTTAGGGCGATACAAGCGGATATACGCCCCAATTAAATACAGACACACAAAATTGACTATACCATACCCAGCATCGGCTACCGTCGTCCATGGGGAAAAGGTATTTAAGGCATAAAATAGTACGGCATTAATAATTAGCAAAGTAAGTAGTTGCTTTTGTGTAAGTGCATAAATGAGTTTATTGAGGAAAGGAATTAACACATACAGCACACAATAAATAACCACAAACCAGCGGTAAAAGATGGTATTAGCAATAAATTTTATAGTTTGAAGCGTTGGTGTCGGTTTTGTGCAAAGACACCAAACAGCAGAAAAGATGATGCCATAAAGCATGAGCATCCCGTATAATTTGACAGGTTTAGCCAGTGCAATGCTAGTTTTATTACATGAGAAATAACCTGTAATTAGCACAAATGTATCGACAGCCATAATACAGACTGATTCCATAAAATGGGACGCATAATAATTAAATGACCCCGGCACAACGTGGCCTAACGCGCCACCGCCCCAATCGGCACCGTTTAGGTAATGCAGAGTAATAACCATGCAAATCAGTATTATGCGTAATAGTTCGATGTTTGAATTGCGATGTTTTTGCGTCATATAACTTCCTCATCGTGATGAGCACTTTTTGCAAATTTGATATTTTTACAAAACGAAAGAGCTTCTTTCCATACCTCAAACTGAAACAAATATGCGAGAAAAACATAAGTACCCGCGGCGACAGGGATGCCTAATGCCAATTGCAACCAATCAGATAACGGAAGTTCTGTAGCCGCAAACGCCCCGATACAACCTGTAGCTGCTACAAGATAGATTGGCAAAACATCTTTTATTTGCATCCAATAGCCAAATTTGAGTATTTGTTTTGTGTAATATGTGTTTAAAAATAAGGCAACTTGTGAATAGATTACTTGTCCTACACAAAGTCCTTTTAAACCGAACGGGAGTGACAATACCAAAATACCAAAAGAAATAATACGTTTGATAATGTTTAACTTAAGCACTGCACCTGTATATCCCTTTACGTACAAAAGATTAAGATTAATTTGAGTCATACAATCAAACAAGCAGGCAATGCACAAAATCTGCAAAAGAGGAACAGCCGACGACCATTGTTCGCCGATCAGCACCCGGATCATGGGTTTGGCAATGACACAAAGTCCAAGTAGCACGGGGGCATAAAGGCCCGTAACTACAGCTAAATATTTTTTATATGCGGTCAATAAGCGGGTTAAATCATGCTGAATTTGACTAAAAACCGGGAACGTAACTCTTGTTACAATATTTGTGGTGAGCGTAGAGGGTAAATGAGCAAAACTAGAAGCACGGGAATAAAATCCTAGATCAACAGCTGAAAACATTTTACCAATTACCAATGGGTACATATTGAAATAAAACACGTCTAATAAACTGGCTGCCAAGAGGTTACTGCCGAATCCAAACATTTTTTTAAAAGAAACAATAGAAAACATAAATTTAGGCCGCCATCGAAGCAAATAAAACAATAAAATCGTATTGAACAAGGCATTGGATACACTCTGCGCAACCAACGCCCATACTCCATAACCTCTATACGCAAGCCATATGCCGATAATTCCCGATATTATTACTGCTGAAAGTGAGGCTTTGGTTTGGGTTTTGAAGTCTACAGCAATTTGTAATTTTGTGCGATTTACCATCCCCAATGCCGAAATAGGGAGTGTGAGCGCTAAGACACGAGTAACAGATGTCAAAATGGGCATTTTATAAAAATTTGCGATCATTGGTGCCGTAATAAAAAGAAAACAATAAAATACCAAAGCCCCAGTGACGTTGAAATAGAACGCTGTAGAAAAATCCTCCTCCGTTCGTTGTTGATTTTGGACCAATGCGGATGTAAAACCGCAATCAATAAAGGCATTAGAAATAGCTAAAAATACAGTCAAAATACCCACAATACCATAATCGGCCGGGGTCAACAGGCGTGCTAACACAATTTGCAAGAGAAATTGAAGCCCTAACAGGGAAAATTTTTCAATTGCACTCCATAACGTACCGTGGATGGCTTGGCGTTTCAAAGAAGTCATAATTTAACCTTGAGACAAACTCTCCTCCAAATCCCGAATGATATTATCAGCTGCGGGTTGCACGAGTTGTAATTCATTTAATTTATTAAGTCGTGTTTGACGTAAAGGATCTTCCCCTTTTTCTAAAACCTTATGTAATGTGTGTTTTAGTGTATGTAAATCAAATACAGGATAATATGAATCAATTATATTTTTTGCGAAATTAGCTGAACTATTGTCATCATACCTCCTCAAATGAATTAATGGTTGTTCGGAAGGCAGAAATTCTACTAAAAAACTGGAACAATCTGTAATTAAACAGCGTGTTTGTTTGAACAAGTCTATATAATTTCCCTGCTCACACACTTGTCCCACGGTGGCCCACTGGTGGTAATAGTCTTCCAAATCTTGTTGGCTTTTAAATAATCCTTTCGCTACAAACGACACTCTACATCGAGGGTGTGGTTTAAATATCCAATTAAACTGCGGATGTGCCTTGGCATACTCCAACATAAAATGTCCATTCCAAGCAAATGTGCCCAACCGAATAGAATTTGGTTCTATAGCGTGATGAGGTGCATAAATAACGTATTTTTGGGGACCATTATGTTTTGCCATATAGGGTTCCAATTTCGGCCATCCAACCGCTTTGATATGCTTTTTAGGGAAACCAGCCTGAATATAATCCCGCACAATCAACGAATGATTAGAGTATTCACGAAATAAAAGCCCGTGAAAATTAAAAAAATTTCGTATAAGCATTATAATCCCATCTTCAAAGCAATAAGGAACATAACAAGGCAAGGCAAATTTGGACGCAGATAAAACATTGTGTTCTTTGATAATACTCCAAGGTTGTTGATAAAAGATAATATCTAGGCCAAAAGATTTAAGCGAATGAAATGTATTTGTTTGCGGATCATACGCTTCCACCACATTGTCACATACTTTCTTAAAAAAGGCCAAGTTTTTATAAAACTTTTCACGAAGAAATTCAGACGGATAGTTTGGAGACAGCGATGAAAGCACCAGGACAGGTTCAAAATACGGGTGGTTTTTTAGTTTGTCAAAAAGTGTTTGACAACACCATTTTTCATTTTCAGTTACCAAAAAACCAATTCGTATTTTGCGTGTATGTTTCCGGAATATATGTATCAACTTTTTGTGTACACGATATTGTTGAAATCGCGCCCAAGGAGTTATTAAAAAGAAAAATTGAGCTTTACGTAAAATTTTACAACATCTCCATAAGATTTTATGGGAACACAAAAAGCTTTTACACTTTTGTTTCAGAGATTTCAAAACGACTATTTTGTTCATTTTTTTCCTTTTAATAATTGATAAATTTTGCTGGCTAACGGAAAGTTAATACAACATAGCGCTAAAAAACATTTGATTTTTAGATCAATTTTGCTATCCAAAAAAGAGGTTCTCCAATTCTTGCGTATATAAGATGTCAATTGGTTTATAACATCTTTATTCGGAAGCGGATTGTCGCTTAATTGACTCAACCAGCGCACTATGTGATAATTTCTTCTTCGTAATTCATTGTGATAGAACTCGGTAAGATTTTCTTCCTTTGCATATTCAAGCCACTCTTCAAAAAATCTCAGTTCTTTTAAATGAGAAGTTCTCCATACGTGTGTTGCACTGCTTGAATTTGGGCGATAATAATATTTAGATTCTTTTCCTAGGGCAACTAAAGAAATATTTTTTATGATGTGAAACATAATATAAGAATCTTCCCCAGCGGAAGCACCCATTTGAAAGCTCAGATTTTTAAAAATTGTATTTTTAAATAATTTATTTACCAAATACATCCAATCACTATAATCAAAAAGATCTTTATTTTTTATCAAACGGTAGTTTTCTTGGATAGGGGAAGTGCTTTTAAACGTATCCGTTTGAATCACATTACACATGGCAATATCTGCATTATCTTTGGAAATAAGCTGATATAAGTATTCGTACATATCGGGCTGGATATAATCATCACTATCCACAAAACCAATGTACTCCCCCCGGGCAGCATCTAACCCGACGTTACGCGCCGCTGAAACGCCTTGATTTGTTTGGTGAATCACTTTAATACGGTTGTCTTTAGCCGCGTATTCATCACAAATTTTACCGCAACTATCCGGGGAACCGTCATCAATAAGGATAACTTCTAGGTTCTTGTAGGTTTGTGCTAGCACGCTATCCAAACATTCCCGCAAATATTTTTCCACGTTATAAACGGGGATAATAATAGAAATAAGTGGAAGAATATTATTTTTCATTAGATTCGCTCTCTTTTATGATTGTTGCAGTGCGCAGTAAGCCTTCTTTTATAGAATAATGTGCCCGCCAGCCCAATTCTTGTAATTTACTGCTGTCTAAAACCGCTTTTGTGGCCTTAGAATAACCAGCTGTTTCTGTTTCATTCGGCATTTCAAATATTACCTTTGCATGGACAATATTCGCCAGTAATTGGGCTAAATCTCGCAGTGAAATATTGGATTGCTTATCAGCAATATTATAGGCCTCCCCGGTTTTTCCATAAAACAAACAATACAACAGTCCAGATACTGCATCTGCTACATAACTGTATGAATAAAACTGTGTTCCTTGGGATTTAAGGACAATATTTTCTCCTGCTATAGCCTTTTTAATAAACTGAGCAATTGCCTTAGAATCCGTCATTTGCATAGTAGGGCCGTAAGTGCGTGATAAACGCGGAAGTACAATATCAAGCCCGTGTTGCTTAATAAAAGCCTGACATAGAGCTTCACCAGCGCGTTTACTTTCCGGGTATCCTGCGCGCAATGTATTGCAGTTAATATAGCCGCAGTAATCTTCCGTAAATAAATCGATATCACCCCGGTTTTCCCCATAAACCTCTACTGAAGATGCGAACAAAACACGTCTGGTATGGGATTTAACTGCTAAATTAAGCAAATTACATGTACCCAATAAATTGGTAGTAATCGTTCCAATCGGATCTGTAGCGTATTGCAGGGGATGAGTATTACTGGCTGCATGCAAAATATAATCCGGTTTAGGTAAATCCAATGCTTGTAAGGTGTTAATATCTAGCGGGATAAAAGTAAACAAATTATTTTCCCAATATTCCGCGAAGCGAGCTTTGGCCTTTTCCGTGTTTCGTCCTATAGCAATAATACGACAATTGAGGTTCTCTGTATTGTTTTTGTACATAAGAATATCAATTAAAAATTTACCAATCAGCCCGGAGGCACCAGAGATTAAGAAAGAGGCCCCCTTCAACTGTTTCCAAGGTAAAGACAAAGTGGCTACATATTCAATATCTTGACGATAAAGTTGATGAGTCATACTATACCTCTTGTTCTGATTTAATATAAGCTTTAAAAATTTCTAAATCTTCTTGGGTGGTTAGTTTAATATTTTTGTCTGACCCAGCTGCGAAATACAAACGTTCCCCCAGTTCTACCATCATAGTATTAGTATAAGAAGAGCCATAAATGCCTATTTTTTTCTCAAATGCGGTATGATATGCCTTGTCTAACTTATCAAACCGATATGCTTGAGGAGTGGCCACTCGACGCAGCGTTTCGCGAGGAATATATTTGATCGTAGAGATATCGTTATCTATTAGAAATATTTGTTCGTTGTAAGGTAAAGAAGTAACTGCATTGCCGTATTGGTAACATTTGCTAATAACATCTGTAAGAACGGTAGAATCTACGAGTGGACGAATACCATCATGAATAATCACAACATCTTTTGGCTTACATTTGCCTTCCAAATGGAATACACCATTACGGATAGATTCCTGTCCGGTGTTCCCCCCTTCTACAATCCATTTAAGCTTAGTAATATTAAATTGTTTGGCATAGGCCCATAATGCTTGTTCCCAACCTTTAATGCACACCACACCTATTTCATCAATTTGTGAATGTTTTTCAAAACCTTCCAGCGTGTAAATCAAAATGGGTTTATCATACACATTGATAAACTGTTTGGGAATTGCTTGCCCCATGCGGGAGCCGGATCCACCGGCAATAATGATAGCTATGTTCATTTTGACTCTCCGTTATTGACGTTAAAATTGATTTCAGTCACAGCATGCAAACTAGTACGCTTTTCTTCAGGGGGTAATTGCATATAATCCCCATAAATATGGGTAAGATATTTGTGATATTCTATGGGGGCAGATATCTTTAATCCTTCAAATTCTAACCAAGCGGACTCTTTAAACCATGTTGACGGGACTATTTCCCCAAGCCCATAACGTCCAGTTAAATTACCTATATAGCCCGTATCTAAAGGGTAGTGTTGCATCAAATTTTCACGTAGATTTTTTGCTTTTTTACAAGAAGGAAGAAATATTTTAAGTAGATATTTCCAACAAAAATTACGCCAATGAGTAACCTTCTGAAATTGAGAAATAACCCTTTTATTTACGATGCGATACAACGCATACCAAGCTTTATTGCGCGGGGAGCAATAATCTAGTGGGAAAATATCAATCCATATACCATGATGCATTTCTTGATGAGCCAACAAGTCCTCCAAATACAGAGTATTGTTATCCCTAATTTTAGCAAACGGATACGGATAATTACGGTCTGATTTCATAGTTTGCAAGAAATAACAATCCGGCAAATATCTCGATGCTACTTGGATAAATTTTTCATAGTCTTTACGCGGCATTCCAATATCAATATCGTCATCCCATGGGATAAATCCCTTATGTCGTACTGCCCCGATTAACGTGCCACCAATCAAAAAGTATCGTAACTTTTCTTTTTCACAAATCGTCAAAAAGGATTTAAATAACCGAAGTTCTACTTGCTGGAGTTTCTTTACCTGGGGCACAGTTAATTTCATAATTCATCCTTAAAAACAAAACTCAAATGGCAACACATGGTTCCAATCCGGTCTATAAATCAAAGTAATACTTTGGTAAAGTATAAAACATCCAATCATCCCCACCGCAACCAAAATACGCGACCGCTTGGGATAACAATGTACAAAGTAGGGAATAGAGATTAAGTTAAAAATAGAGAAATACATCGTTAAACGTTCCAATACCGTTCCGCGAATAGAAATAAATTGAATGCAAAAAGCTGTAATAGAACAAAATAGTAGAAATGGAATGGGCAAAAGTTCTTTTTTAAGCGAGGATTTTTTACATACATATTTATAAGATAATACACAAAAACAGGTAATGGAAAACTGTATAGCTGTTTTTAAAATAGACGCCAGTTTTGTTTCTTCTCCAAACAAACGGCTTCCCATATAACCGGAATAATGTCCTGTTATTGCTATAACTTGGTCAATAATAGGGGCTAATAACAGAAACGACAGCAAAGTAATGGCCCCAATCCATATTAAATACCTAAATTTGAATTCAAGAGGATAAAGAAAGTATAACCCTATGGCCAGCAATGCGGATCTATGAAATGTAGCAGCAACTGCACAGCAACATAAAAACGCTAAAAATTGACGTTTAATAACAAATGAAAGTCCCAATAATACAATTGCCAAAGCCAAATATTGCCGCATAATGTTAAGCGTACCTGAAAATTGCAATACGACAAACAACAATATACTCAATAATATGGAAACACTATATTTGCGGCAAAATTTACAAATTACCCCCGTAATAATAAGTGCATTTGCAATTAAAATAACCTGGGGATTAGATGTAAAATAACTTAACAATTGGTTATATAACAAATATCCTTTTTCCATATGAGAACGATACAAATCCAAATGATTGATAGTTGCAACAAATGTGCCAATATAGGGTAAAGTATCATTACCAATGTGCCACGCTCGAAATCCTGCGACAAAAGCAAGTTCAAAGAAACACAACCACATAAATACAGTTTTACCGTGTTTTGACCCAAAACAAAGGGCAATCCCCTGTAATATGATGATCCCAATAAGTAAATAATATTGCCAAAGATATTGCATAATTATTTTTCCAATTCCAAATAAAAATCTTGCATTTGTCTTGCCGTTTGGCAGATGTCAAAGCCCTTGGATTTAACAAAGTCTGTACCTGATGTGCGCTTGTGATTCTTTAAAGCTAAAATTTGCTGGGCCCACTTGGCGGGAGAATCCTTCAAAGAAAGCATACTGGAAGATGGCAATAAAAGCACTTCAGGTGTAATGGTATCGGCAAAAACACATGGCAAGCCTGTAGCTTGGGCTTCCACACCCACCACTGGCAGTCCTTCCTGCAGAGAAGGCATACAAAGCACGTCAAAAGTCTGGTAAAGTTCCATCACATCTTTGCGTATACCTAAAAAGAGCACCTTGTCTTGTAGATTTTTTGTTTTAACTCGGTTTTTTATAGCGTTTTCCAATGGACCGCCGCCTACTAATATCAAGCGGGCCGATGGGTCTTGCTTTATAACTTGTTCAAAAATATCAATCAAAAAAGTGTGGTTTTTTTGCAGAGCCAAACGACCTACATGGCCTATGGCAAAATTGTTTTCAAGGCCCAACTCTTTGCGTTTAGCTTCACGTAAGACTGAATTATAGACAAATTTTCCCACATCAATTCCGTTATTTACAACGGTGAAATCTTTGCCGTAGTAGGCATTTCCTGCCGCCTTCGAACAAGCCATTTTGTGGGTAATAAGCGGCCACACCGCATGAAGCATTAGATAATTGCGCAGGCCTCTTGCTTTTTTATCACTCCAAGTGGTTAAATGGGCGTGCTGGATAATATTTTTGGCGCCGAACCGTTTGGCTAACGGGTAAAAAAACAAGTTTAAATGTGT